>DATBFF010000034.1:0-1697 GCA_036558625.1 Mycobacterium sp.
TGAGACCGGTGGCATTTGCTTTCGTGAAGCGGCACCGCCGGTCTGGCCTCTGGTGCTGCACTTGCCAATGCGGTTCCGAGTATTGGGCACCTGCGATGATGCGACATGCAGCGGCGGTGGCGATGGTGGCGGCGTTCCTGCCGGGTGCGCTGGTCGTCGGGCACACGGCACCCGTGGCGACCGACTCTGGGTGTGCGCTGGGGAAGATTGTCGGGGCGTTGCCCCAAGGCGAGCAGCGTGGGGCCGGGTCTGCGCGCACGTATCGACCAGGGACGGCAGGTGAGACGGCAGCGGTTCTTCCCAGGCTACTGCGGAGAGTGGTGGACGGAGTACAGCGGCGCTGACGGGTACGTCGATGTCAGCATCACGATCTACCGGACTTCCCGTCAGGCGTCCGCACCGCTGGTCGAACCGCTCACCTGTATGCCCGTGCAGGTGCTTGCACAATGGCCCTCGCGTTGCCTCCGACGCTGGCGGGATCGTGTCCGCGATGCGCAACGTGTTCATTGGCAGCGTTGTCTCGAGGTTCGGCCCCGGGGCCTACCGCTTCGAGTCCAGCTGAAGATCCGTCGCCTCGTGCACAAGGCCATTCTCAGAGCAGCCTAGAAATCGCTGCGAATACGGCCGCGCTTGCGCTCGCCCGCCGCGGCGCCACTCGTTCGGGTGACTGCTGCGACACTGATCCTCGCCATGCTGGTAGCAGCCGCGGCAGCGAGCGGGAGCGGGCTCCGGGTGACCTTCACGAAGGCAATCCCGCCGAACAAGCCGGCGGTCCAGCACGTACTCATCAGCTGGAAGCTGCGCGACGACGCCGGACATCCGGTGACGCTCAAACGCGTGTTCGTCAGGATCGTCTGTCCGACCGGAACCGACTTCACAACCACCTACGCGAAGTCGATTGCGCCCGGCCTTTACAGGGCGGATCCGATCGTTCCGCCCGGCGGGATCGGCAAGGTCACCGTCGGCGCGAAGGGCGTCGTGATCCGGCTCACCAACCCGTTTCACCGCTAGGGGCCACGCGGAGAACACCACGCTTCGGGTGCCATTCCCGAACTGGCCCAGCCCGGCGGGTCGTCACCGGGACGCCGCTGTGCAACACCCGGACCAAGCCGCGGATGACTCAGCGACGAGCTTCGTCGTGTCCGGCGCTGGCCGGCGTCGCCCCCTACTGGGGGAGGAGACCGAGCTGGCCGAGGAAGTCCATCTGGTCGAAGAACAGGTGCTCGGCCTTGATCGTGTCGCCGTCGATGGCGTAGATCGCCGCCCACCGAAGCTCAACGGCTCGTCCAGTCGCTGCGACATCACCCTTGGGGGTGGGGAGCACACCGTTGTGGGTGCCCGTGAGTGTGCCTTCGGCGGCTGCGGCCGATCCTTCGGCGAGGAGCTGGCGCAATTCGATACGGATGTCGGGAAACGCTTCCCAGAACATGCCGAAGAAACCGAT
Organism: Mycobacterium sp.; assembly: GCA_036558625.1. Classification (GTDB taxonomy): domain Bacteria; phylum Actinomycetota; class Actinomycetes; order Mycobacteriales; family Mycobacteriaceae; genus Mycobacterium. The sequence continues at coordinate 1,445 of DATBFF010000034.1, forward strand.
GATGTCTTCGCGGCCGCTGAGCCGGGCGACCGGCGATGTGAGCTGCCCATCGGCGGCCCACGGTTCGGCGTCGCGGTCGCGAGCGTTGAACGCTTCGATGTGCTTGAGGATCACGTCTTTGGCGCTGGACATCGGCTCTCTCCGATCGTCGGTGGGAGCGCCACTCTCTCACGGCGACGGAAGGAATGGAATCCGCAGTTCACGCCCTCCGCGGGTGTCATTTCGCGAACGCTGGCGCAGGCGACAGAAGAGG
>DATBFF010000035.1:0-10035 GCA_036558625.1 Mycobacterium sp.
TGGCCTCGAGTTCGTAGGACGGCACGTCGTCGAGTTCCTTGATGTGGTCCCAACGCACGTCACCGGCGGGCACGCACAGCACCTTGTCGTCGCCGCCGGCCTCGTCGGTCATCCGGAACATCCCCACTGGGCGGGCTTCGACGATCACTCCCGGAAACACCGACTGCGGCAACAGCACCAACGCGTCCAGCGGGTCGCCGTCCTCGCCGAGCGTGTCCTCGATGAAGCCGTAGTCGGTGGGATACGCCATGGACGTGTACAGGTAGCGATCCAGCCGGACCCGACCCGTCTCGTGGTCGATTTCGTACTTGTTGCGCTGGCCCTTCGGGATTTCGATCGTCACGTCGAATTGCACGCCGCGGGCTCCTTCATGCTCGGACATCGGGGGTAACCCTAGCCGAGCGTTACCCTGCACTACATGCGTCCAGCGCGGTGGCGGCGCTCCACCCATCTGCTGATCGGCGTGGCCGTGCTGGTGACGGTTGCGGTCGTGGTGACGCTCGCGGTCATGCTCACCGGACACGGGTCGACCGGCGGCGCCGCCTCTGTGACGGATGCGCCGGCGGCCCCCACCGCAAAGCCGGCCGTCATCCCGGTCGCCGAGGATGCGCCCAAACCCACTCAGACTGGTATGGCGGCCGCGTTGACGCCGCCGCTGTCCAACCCCGACCTCGGTAGGTTGACCGGCCGGGTCACCGATGCGCTGAGCGGAAAAGAGCTCTGGCAGCAGGGCTCGACGGTGCCGATGCTGCCGGCCTCGACCAACAAAGTGCTCACCGCGGGCGCTGCGCTGCTCAGCCTGGGCCGTGACGCCCGCCAAACCACCACCGTGGTGGCCGCCAACCAGAGTGACCATCCAGGTCTGGTCGTGCTCGTCGGCGGCGGAGATCCCACGCTGTCATCCGCTGCGCCTGGCCAGAAGACGTTGTACGACAATGCCGCTCGCATCTCCGACCTCGCCACACAGGTGCGCGACAGCGGCATCAAGGTCACCGCGATCCAGGTCGACGGCAGCATGTTCAGCGGGGCGTCGTTGGCTTCGGGATGGGACCCGGGCGACATCGAGGGTGGCGACGTCGCGCCGATTGAAGCGGTCATGGTCGACGGCGGACGGGTTCAGCCGCTCACACCCGACTCGGTGCGCTCTGTCACGCCGGCGCTCGACGCGGGCCGGGTACTGGCGCGCGCATTGAACGTCGACCCGAAGGCGGTCACGATCGCGAACGTCCCGGTACGGGACGCCCACCAGATCGCGTCGGTGCAATCGGCGCCGCTGATTACACGGCTTACCGAGATGATGAACCACTCCGACAACGTGATGGCCGAATGCATCGCGCGCGAGGTCGCAATGGCCACGGGTAAGCCGGCGAGCTTCGGTGGAGCGGTCGAGGCCGTCACGAAGGCCCTGTCGACCGCGGGCATCGACATGACCGGGGCCACGCTGCAGGATTCCAGCGGGCTGTCGGTGGACGACCGCCTTACCGCCAGGACGCTCGACGGTGTGATGGGCACCGCTTCCGGCCAGGATCATCCCGAGATGCGTCCGCTCTTGGATCTGCTGCCGATCGCCGGCGGCAGCGGCACGTTGTCGAATCGCTTCACCAGCGACCAGACCGGCACCGCGGCCGGATGGCTGCGTGCCAAGACCGGCTCGCTCACCCATGTCAACACGTTGGCCGGCATCGTCACCGACATGAGCGGCCGGGTGTTGACGTTCGCACTGATGTCCAACGATGCCGGTCCCACCGGACTGACGGCGCTCGACGCGCTCGCGGTGACGTTGCGATCATGCGGGTGCGGGTCATGACGTCCACGGCGGACGACCGCAAGGTCACGGTCGGCCGCGTCGTCGATTGGGATTTCGCGGCGACCACCGGTGCGTGGCTGGCCCGTCCCGGGCCGCCGTCCACCGACTACACGCAGCGGCAGGTCGTCGAAGAACTCGCTGAGGCGTCGCGTCGCGCGGAGGTGCCGGTGCGGGAAGTCACCGGCCTCGAGCCGGACGGCGAAGTCCCCGACGCGCTGATCGTCGACCGCCCCCACTGGATCCGGCTGGCCGCGGACTCGATGCGGGTGATGACAGGAGGCGACGGCAAGCCGAGCGGTTTTTTGCGCGGGCGCATTACGGGTGCGCAGACCGGTGGTGTGCTCGCGTTCGTGTCGTCGGGCATTCTCGGTCAGTACGATCCGTTTGCGGCCCAGGGCGGCAAGCTGCTGCTCATCTATCCGAACATCATCGCCGTCGAACGCCAATTACAGGTAGTGCCAAAGGATTTCAGATTATGGGTGTGCCTGCATGAAGTCACCCACCGCGTGCAGTTCACCGCCAATCGGTGGCTTGCCGACCACATGTCGTCCGCGCTGGCCGTCGTCACCGAGGACGCGGGCGAGGACATCGGCACGTTGGTAAGCAGGCTGGCCGACCATATCCGCGGCCGAGGGTCGCGCGAACCGAACTCGGACGGGATCATCGGGGTTTTGCGGGCGATCCAGTCGGAACCGCAACGGCATGCCTTGGATCAACTGCTGGTGCTCGGCACGCTTCTCGAAGGGCACGCCGATCACGTGATGGACGCCGTCGGGCCGGCGGTGGTGCCGACGGTGGAGACCATCCGCGGACGGTTCGACGAGCGCCGCCGGCGCCGTCATCCGCCATTGCAGCGACTCATCCGGGCGCTGCTCGGCTTCGACGCGAAGATCAGCCAGTACACCCGCGGCAAGGCATTTGTCGACGCCGTCGTATCGCGGGTGGGCATGCAGCGTTTCAACGCCGTCTGGTCGGGTCCGGACGCGTTGCCGCTTCCGGAAGAAATCGACGAGCCCACACGATGGATCGACCGGGTTCTCTAACCGCATTACGCACCGCGGTATCGGCGTTTGCGCACCGCTATCTGGCCGACGAAAGCCCTTGGTGTGTAGCGCTTTCCGGCGGTCCCGACTCGTTGGCGCTGACGGCCGTTGCGGCGGAGCTTCGCCCTACGACGGCGCTGATCGTCGACCATGACCTACAGCCGGACTCCGGGGCGGTCGCCGCTACCGCGCGAACGCAGGCGGCCGGTCTCGGATGTGTCGACGCGCGGGTGTTGCGGGTGGAGGTGGGACGCCAAGGCGGCCCGGAGGCCGCTGCCCGGTCTGCCCGGTATGCGGCGTTACGGGAAGCGAGCCGCGGCGCCGCGGTGCTGCTCGGTCATACGCTCGACGACCAGGCTGAGACGGTGCTGCTGGGGTTGGGCCGCGGCTCGGGACCCAGGTCGATCGCCGGCATGCGGGCCTATCAGCCGCCGTGGTGTCGGCCGCTTCTGGCTGTGCGCCGGGCGGTGACGCATGCGGCCTGCGACGAGCTCGGGCTGACACCCTGGCACGATCCGCACAACCGCGACCCCGCATACACGCGCGCACGGTTGCGAGGCGAGGTGCTTCCGCTGCTCGAGGACGTGCTCGGCGGCGGCGTGGCCGAGGCGCTTGCGCGTACCGCTGTTGCGCTACGTGAGGACTGCGACGCGCTCGACGACCTCGCCGCGTCGGAGCTCACTGTCGCCGGCATGGACCGGGCGCTGGCGACCTCGACGCTGAGTCGCCTGCCGGATGCGTTGCGGCGCAGGGTGATTCGGGGCTGGCTGCTAACCGGCGGGGCGACCGGCCTGACCGACGAGCAGATCCGTCGTGTCGACGATCTGGTGGTGAACTGGCATGGCCAGGGTGGGGTCGCCGTCGGGTCGTCACTGCGCAGCCAGCGGCTGGTCGCGACGCGCAGCGACGGCGAGCTGCGGCTACATCGTGAGCCGGCGTGAAGGACTGCGTTGGTTCGCCACGGTGCGGCATGGCACGCTGATGGCGTGGCGGCAAACGCAGCAGCCGAGATGTATCCGGGCGACATCTCTTCGATGCTGCTCACCGAGGAGCAGATCCACGACCGCACGGCGCAGCTGGGCGCGGCCATCGGCGAGCGGTACCAGGGACTCATCGGCAGCGGTGGTGACGATCTGCTGCTTGTCACCGTGCTCAAGGGTGCGGTCATGTTCGTCTCGGATCTGGCCCGGGCCATCCCGCTTCCCACGCAGCTGGAGTTCATGGCCGTCAGCTCGTACGGTTCGGCGACGTCGTCGTCGGGTGTCGTGCGAATCCTCAAGGACCTCGATCGCGACATCCACGATCGCGACGTGCTGATCGTCGAAGACGTCGTCGACTCCGGGCTGACGCTGAAGTGGCTGCTGCGCAACCTCGCTGCCCGGCACCCGCGCTCGCTGCGCGTGTGCACACTGCTGCGCAAACCCGAGGCGATGCGCTCGAACGTCGACATCGACTTCGTCGGTTTCGACATCCCCAACGAGTTCGTCGTCGGCTATGGGCTCGACTACGACGAGCGCTACCGCGACCTGCCCTACATCGGCACCCTGGACCCGCGCGTCTACCAGGAGTAGCCGGCGAAGCTAGGTGAGCTCCCAGACCACGTTCACGGCGAAGTTGACGGTCTGCTGGCCGGGTTCCACCGGCACCGGCGCGGCGGCCATCGATCGCGGCATCGGCGTGGGGGGCGGTGTCCCGGCACCGTTCTCGGAGATCGAAATCACCTTCCCGAGATGAAGTCCGGACAGTTGCGCGTACTGCTCGGCGCGCGCTTTGGCATCGTCGAACGCGCGCGCACGCGCGTCCTTGACCAGTTGCGAATCGTCGTCGATCGAGTAGTCGATCGAGTTGAACCGGGTCGAATTGCCACCGGTCGTGGTGATCAGCGCCAACGCCTGCGATGACGAGTCGAGCTTGCGGATCTTCACCGCGAGAGAGTTGCTCGCGCGGTAGCCGGTGATCGTCGACGAATCCTGGCCGAACTGCGGCTGCAGGTTGACCGACGTGGTGCTGATGTCCTTGCGATCGATCTTCGCGGTATTCACCAGTGCATCGATGACGGACTGCGTACGTTGGCTGGTCTGGTTCATCGCGGTAGTGGCATCGGGAGCGGTTGACTCGAAACCCACGTTGACGGTCAAGGTGTCCGGCGTGCCCTGCACGTGGCCGTTGCCGACGACGGTGACCTGCCGAGCGTCGGTGGGCGAGTTCGAGCCGCTGCCGCAAGCCGACAACCCCGCAACGGCGATGGCCGCGGCGAAGAGGCCAAAGAATCGACGCAGTCTGGTCTTGTTCGCGGTGCTCGACATGCGTCGCACCCTACCGTCGCAAACGGCGGCGCTGCGTGCGTTACCCGACCGGCCGCAGCGCCTCGGGCGTGAGGTCCTTGAGCGAGGGGTAGCCGTCAACGGCCATGATCAGGTCGGCCTCGGCGAGCAGCGAGCGCAGGACATGGACGACGCCGTCGGAACCGCCGAGGGCCAAACCGTAGGCGTAGGGTCGGCCGATTCCCACAGCGGTCGCACCCATCGCCAGCGCAGTGATGATGTCGGCGCCGCTGCGGATCCCCGAGTCGAACAGCACCGGCAATCCGCCGGCGGCCTCGAGTACCCCGGGCAGGCAATCAAGCGCAGGCAAGCCGCCGTTTGCTTGGCGCCCACCGTGATTCGAGCAGTAGATGCCGTCGACGCCGGCGTCCTTTGCGCGGCGCACATCGTCGGGGTGGCAGATACCTTTGGTTATCAGCGGCAAGCTGGTCACCGACCGCAGCCAGTCGAGGTCGTCCCACCGGAAGGGGCCACCGAAGATCGGCAGTTTGCGCACCGCCGCCGCGGTGGGATCTTCGCCGGGGCGCAAGCTGTCGAGGAAAACCGGATCGCTGGTGTAGTTGGCCAGGCAGCGGCTGGGCACCTGGGGGTAGTTGCCGGCGCTCAGGTCACGCGGGCGCCAGCCGGTCACCCAGGTGTCGAGCGTGACGACAATCCCCTTGTAGCCGGCTGCCTCGGCCCGACGCACCAAGCTCTCGGCCATCTCCCGGTCGGGCGGGGTGTAGAGCTGAAAAAACCCAATCGCGCCGTCCAGAGCTTCGGCGACGTCCTCCATCGGGTCGGCCGAGAGCGTTCCCGCCATGAACGGGATACCCGTTCGGGCCGCGGCGCGGGCGCAGGCCAGATCGCCGTGGCCGTCCTGGGCGCAGACTCCGATGACGCCGATGGGCGCCAGGAATGTCGGTGCTGGAAACGTCACTCCGAACACGTCGACGGTCAAGTCACGTTCGCTGGGGGCTACCAGCATTCGGGGCATCAGGCCCCAACGCTCGAATGCCCGGGTGTTCGCACGCTGGGTGCGTTCGTCGCCGGCACCGCCGACGACGTACCCCCACACCGACTGTGGCAGGGCCGCGGAGGCATTGGCTTCCAAGTCGGCGAAAGTGATCGGAAACGGCGGGTTCTCCCCGACCTGTCCCTGCTTGTAGATCTCGTCCTGGTACTGCGCAAACGCCATGAGCTCCTCCTATGTCAAGCTGCGGTGCGGCGCGCGGCGAATCCCCTTGCCACGCCGGAGAATTACCCGTTCCGCGGACCGCGTAGACGTGGAGTCTGCGAGCCGGAGCGCTTACGGCGTGACGACGATCTTGCAGTGCTCGCCCGGATCGGCGAGTGCGTCGAACGCCGCGCCGACACCGTCGAGACCGACTTCGCCGGTGATCAGCGGAGACACGTCGATCTCGCCCTCGGCGATTGCCCGCAACGACTCCGCGAATTCGGTCGGGTCGTAGCCGACAACGAACTGGATGTTGACTTCCTTGGCGATGCCGAAGAACGGATGCACGGTGTCGGATTCCATGCAGACGCCGGCGACGACGATTCGGCTGCCCGCCGGAGTGCGGCGCAGGGCGTCGTCGAGGATGCCAGGGACGCCGACGGCCTCGAACACCACAGCAGGTTTGGTCGCGTCGAACGGCGATTCAGCGGCCGGGTCGACGGTCCGCTGTGCTCCCGTTCTCTCTGCCAGCTCGCGACGTTTCGGCGAGAAGTCAGCCGCCACAATGGTTTCGACACCACGGTTGCGCAGCGCCGCGATGATCGCGATCCCGATCGGACCGCAGCCCAGCACCAGTGCGGTCTCGTTCCGTTCGATGTTGGACTTGTTGACCGCGTGCAGGCCGACGGCCATCGGCTCGGTCAGCGCAGCGTGCCGTGCGTCCAGGCCGTTGGGGATCTTTAGCAGCAGCGGCGCCGACAGCAGCATGCGTTCGGCGTAGGCACCCATCACGGTGTTGGAGTAAACGATCGGGTGCACGCCCTTCGCCGAGAGCAGCACCGGAATGGACGTGATCAGCGTGCCCGGCGGCGGCGCTTCAGCGTCGGGTCCGGCCTCTAACACCTCGGCGCTGAACTCATGGCCCATGAAAATGTCCGCCGAAAGATCGACGCTGTGGCCGCTTATCGGCATGCCTTCGAGTTCCGCGGTCAGTGACAGTGCTTCGGCACTGTGCTTGGCGAAATGCAAGTCCGAGCCACAGATTCCGCACGCTTTCACGCCCACCAGCACCTGCCCGGGGCCGGGAACGGGATCAGCGATGTCGTCGCGGTACACCATCCGGCCGTCGCGAAGGACCGCTGCGCGCACTAGGCCTTGTCCTTGAGGCTCAACTCTTCGGTGTGCTCGCCGATCGCCTTGACGATCGCCTCGCCCGCACGGCCGAGCAGTTCATTGCGCTTGCCTTTCGCCCATTCGTGCGATGCGTGCGGGGCGCCGAGCTGGCCCTTGAAATGAGGAATCACCTTGCGGGCGAACAACTCATACGAGTGGAACGTGGCCTCGGGTGACGCCCAGTCGTGGCCGAGCATCAGGAACGTGCCGAATCCACCGGAGCGGTCGAGCAGATCCTGGATGTAACCGACTGCGTCATCGGGCGTGCCGATGCAGCAATTGCCTTTGGACGCATAGTCTTCGACGAACTCCCGTGGCGACTGGGTGCCCTCGACCTCGTTGGCCAATGGCACGAAGCCGGCGGCGCCGAAGTAGTCGGCGAAATCCTGCAGGCCATAGACGCAGTCGTCGATCGCCTGGTCGCGCGAGTCGGCGAGGTGCATGATGCCCAGAACGCGCCAACGGCGCCGGTCGGGCTCGTCGCGGCCGGACTTCTTGGCTTGTTCTTGGACCACCGACCATGCGTCCTCGATCGCCGCGTACCCGCCGGGCACGGACATCGAAAGCGACAACAGCGACGTGCCGAGCTGTCCGGCCAGCCGCGGACCAGACGGCGAAATCATTGCCGCCGTGGAGATTTCCGGATACGGCCAGGTGTACGGACGGATGTGCAGCTGCGCGTCGCGCAGCGTGAACCAGTCCGCGTGTCTGCTGACGCGTTCGTCGGGCCCGGCTCGGAACAGGGCCAGGATCGCTTCAAGCGATTCCTGCATCATCGGCCGCTGCTCGACGGGATCGATGCCCATCATGTATGCATCCGACGGCAGCGCGCCCGGCCCGGTGCCGAACATCACCCGGCCGCGAGTGAGGTGATCCAGCAACACCCACCGGTCGGCCACCATCAACGGGTGGTGGTAGGGCAGCGACACCACCCCGGTGCCGAGACGGATGTGCTTGGTGCGCTCGGCCGCGGTGGCGATGAACACCTCCGGGCATGCGATCAGCTCGTAGCCGCCGGAGTGGTGTTCACCGAACCAGGCTTCGTCGTAGCCCAGCCTGTCCAGCGCGACGACCCGCTCCAGGTCGTATTCCAGTGCGACAGTGGGTGATTGGCCGACGGGGTGGAACGGTGTGATAAAGACACCGAAATTAAGCGGCCCGTGCATCACATCTCCAATCCGGACAGAAACTTCAGCAGTGCCTCGTTGACTTCGCCGGGACGCTCCTGCTGAACCCAGTGTCCGGCGCCGTCGATGACGAGTTCGTCGTAGGTACCCGTTACCACTTCCCTGGCGCGGTCAGCGCGGGTGAAGGTGCGAACCACATCCTTGGACCCGGTGATGAAAAGTGACGGCGCGGTGATCGTCGACGCGGGCGCATCGGCCGTCAGCTCCCAGTTCCGGTCAAGATTGCGGTACCAGTTCAACCCGCCGGTGAACCCGGTGCGGCTGAACTCCGCGATGTAGTGATCGAGTTCGTCCTGAGAAATCCAGTCCTCCAACCCGATCGGGTCGGGCAGCCGTTCCACCCAGCCTTCGGGCCCCGGCGCCAGCATGCGCGCGGCGCCCCCGCGATCATCGGGCCGCCGTACGCCGCCGATCACCCTGCGCATGGTCTCGGCTGGGTCGCGGCCCAGGTTCTCGTCCGCGACGCCCGGCTGCTGGAAATAGAGGATGTAGAAGAAGTTTTCGCCGAATTGCTTTCGCCAGATTTCGATCGGCGGCGCCTGCGGTCGCGGAACCGGCGGCACGCTCATGCCCACCACGCCGTTCACACGGTCGGGGTGAAACAGCGGGAAGTTCCACGCAACCATGGATCCCCAGTCGTGCCCCACGATCACGGCGCGTTCGGCGTCGGCGTCGTCGAGCAGGCCGGCGAGGTCTCCGCACAGCGCGACGATGTTGTAGTCCTCGATCGCGTCCGGCGCCGACGATCCGCCGTACCCGCGCTGATCCGGCGCGAGCACGCGATAACCCGCTTCCGCCAGAACGGGGATCTGGTGCCGCCACGAGTAGGACAGCTCGGGAAACCCGTGGGCCAGGAGCACCACCGGCGCTTCGAGGTCGCCGGCTTCGACGACGCGCAACCGCGCACCGTTCGTGTCAACTAACCGCTCGGTTGATGTGGCCACGGTCTCACCCTAATCCCGCGAAACTCCGGTTTCGCAGATTGGCCGTCCGGTTGGTGACGAGCGCCCTATGGCGTCTGGTCGCCGCCGGACGGCGGCGAAGGAAATGCGGTCCAATCGAACTGCATTTTCGCGGGTATCTCCGGGGGCACGAAGTCGTTCTCGTACGGTGAACACCCGACGGCACGACCGATTTCTAATGCCGGCTCGACTAGATCAGAAACGCTCGAGCCGGGTAGGTCGGTGACGATACAGACTTCACAGTGGCCCACTATCACTCTGATGTCATTGACGTAGTCGAAGACGAAGATGTTTTCGTCTTCTCGGTCGCTGAGTTCTTCTCGTGCGGTTTCCGGATTATATGAATCCTCGCCGCGCAGAGCGTAGTCATTGACATGGCTTCG
>DATBFF010000036.1:0-12962 GCA_036558625.1 Mycobacterium sp.
GACGGTGGTCTCGAAACCGGCGGCCAGGACAAGGCCGGCGGTGGCCTGCAGTTCGCGGTCGGTCAGCCGGCCGCCTTCATCGGCCGCCAGGGTGAGCTGGCTCAGCAAGTCGTCGCCAGGGTGTCGGCGCAGCTGCGCCAAATGCTCGGCGAGCCACGCGTTGAAGCCGACGATGCCGCGATGCACTCGCTGGTACTGCTGCCAGGACAGCCCCACGTCGAGGCTGGGAGCGCCAAGCTCGCCGAACGCGAGGATCTGCGGACGGTCCCGTTCCGGGACGCCGAGAATGTCGCCGATCACGGTGACGGGCAGTTGCGAGCAGTAGCGCTCGACGATGTCGACATCGCCGCGCTCATCCGCAAGGTCGTCGAGCAGCACCTTGGCGGTCTCCTCGACGCGGTCTCGCAGGGCCGCAACGGCGCGGGTGGTGAACACCGACGACACCAGTTTGCGGTAGCGGGTGTGTTCGGGCGGTTCGACGGAAAGCAGCGACGGCGGTTCCAGTGGATGCAGCAGCCCGGTGCTGGTCTTTTCGTGCACCCAGCGCAGCGTCTTGGGCAGGTTGGCGCCGAGCTCCGTAACCCGGAAATCGTCGGAACGCAATAGCTCGTGGGCGATCTCGTGGTCGACGGTCAGATGCCCAGCGCGACCCGTGACAATGCGCCCCCGGCCACGCAGCTGCTCGAGAAAGGCGACCGGGTCGGCCCGCACGACAGGGTCAGCGATCATTCGGGCCAGGGGATCCCCGCGGCGCACCCCGACCGCAGCGAGCCCGCGAAGCACTCCGTGCAGCGCGAACCAGCGGATCCTCTGCCGTATCCCGATTCGCGTCACCACGGCCAGTACGGATTGCGCGGGCCGCGGCGGCTGGGCCCGGACGGCAGCTGCGGCGATTGCGGCAGCTGGATGATTGGCGGCAGCTGCACCACCGGCGGCGTGACAACGGGCGGGCCGTCGTTCCCCGGCGGCGTCACGACGGGCGGGTCGTCGTCGTCCACGGGCGGCTGGTACGGCGGCTGGTATGGCGGACGGTGCCGATACCACGGCGGCCGGTACACCGGCGGGGCGGGATATCCCACGACCGGCGGGACGTAGACCGGCACGGGCACCGGAACCGGTGCGGGCGCCGCTGGCGGGGGCGGAGCAGGAGGCGGTGCGGCCGGTGGGGGCGCGGCCGGGGCCGGCGCGGGCGGAGGAGCTTGCGGGACGGCGACGACGGTTCTCGGCGTCACCACCTGCGGCTGCTCCTGCACCACCGGAACGGGCGCCGGAATGGTCTCGGGGGCCGGCGGCGGCGCGACCGGCGCGGGCGCAGGTGCGGGTACGGGTGCCTGGGCCTGTGGTGCAGGCGCTGCGGCGCTGGGGACGACGACGTTCTCGCCGGGGCTGGGCCGTTGATCGGCGGTCGGCCGGATGCTGACGGCAAGCGAAATCACCAGTGCCACAACGCCGATCACGAAGATACTCGTCAGTGTGCTGCCGACTAGAAGGAAGGGGCGCCGGGTCTCCTCGCGGACGTCGGGGGGTTCCACGGCACCGGCCGGCAACGCGCTGACGGCCCTCAACTGGGTCGCAGCGAAGGCCGGGTCGATGTGATACGGGTCGGCGGCCGTCGGCCCGTCAGGGTCTTGGGAGTACGCCAAGCCGACCGTCGACGCCTCGAATCGTGGTGCGCTCGCCGCGGCGATCGCCGCGCCGCGGGCCAATGCAATTTCCGAGTCCTCCGGCGCGCTGACGGGAATCGACACCACGTGCTCGAGATGCTCTTTGACCGACGTGACGTCGACGCCGGAGCCGACGACGAACAACCCCCCGGGGCGGGCGTCGTGGGCTTCGAGACTGGTCACCATCTCCGTCATCACGGCCATCGCGTCGGCGCTGTGCAGACTGCGGCTGAGCACCTTGACGATCGAGCCGTCGAACGACTCGACAACCGAGAGCGTCGCCGTATCACGATCGACCAGCATCAGTGCGGTCTTGTCGTAGGCGACCGCCTGCCCCACGGCCTGGGCGAGAGCGCCCGCCGCGTGGAGTTCCGACACCAGCATCACATCTTCGATGCCGTGGTCGGCCAGTCCTTCGCGCAGCGCGGCGGCCTCGTCGTGGTCGGTCCACGTCACGCCGGTCGCGACCAAGTGGTGCCCGCCGGCCAGCGCGCTTTGTTGCGTGCCGAGGATGGCTGAGATCACTTGTTCGGACGGGTTTGCCGATTCCTCGGCAGCGCTGATGTCGAAGACGTCGTGGTCCACCGTCAGACCGTCGGCCCTATTTCCTTCGACCAGCACCATTCGCACCGTCGTGGGTGTCATCGACACGCCAAGTACGATGTCCACGGCTCCTCCACAAATTTTGCTAGCTCGCTACGGCCCGTGGGGCCCGATCCAGAATCGAAGCGTCAACTAGACGCTTCATCGCGCGAGCAGCCCGATGTGTTACATCCCCCGACGTTAGCTGGGCGCGACTGCATGGGCTCGCTGAACCTGCTCTGCAAACCCTACTCGCCCAGCACGATTTCCGACGCGGGCGGGCTGACGAAATTCTGGTAGGAACGCGATGGCGTCGGCCCGCGCTGACCCTGGTATTTGGACCCAACCTGCGCGCTGCCGTAGGGGTGTTCGGCCGGGCTCGTCAGGCGCAGTAGACACAGCTGGCCGATCTTCATTCCCGGCCACAGCGTGATGGGCAAGTTCGCGACGTTGGACAGCTCGAGCGTGATGTGACCGCTGAAGCCCGGGTCGATGAAGCCCGCGGTCGAATGCGTCAGCAGGCCGAGCCGGCCCAGCGACGACTTGCCTTCAAGCCGCCCCGCGAGATCGTCGGGCAGCGTGCACATTTCGAGGGTGGAGCCCAGCACGAACTCCCCGGGGTGCAGCACGAACGGCTCGCCGGGCAGCGGCTCGACGAGGCTGGTCAGCTCGTCCTGCTGCCGTGCGGGGTCGATGTGGGTGTAGCGGGTGTTGTTGAACACGCGAAACAGGCTGTCCAAGCGGACGTCGACGCTGGACGGCTGCACGAGAGTGGTGTCGAACGGGTCGATGCCCAGTCGGCCCGCGTCGATCTCGGCTCGGATGTCGCGATCGGAGAGCAGCACGGGTTGAGCGTATCGGCCTGCGGTTGCGCCGAGGTGTTAGCCTTCGTGATCGTCATGCCGATGTAGTTCAATGGCAGAACATCAGCTTCCCAAGCTGAATACGCGGGTTCGATTCCCGTCATCGGCTCCACATCTACCAGGGCGAATGGCGTTGAGAGCCAGGGCCGCAGTCCCTTCGGTCCCGTAACGGTCCCGTGCTGGGACGCCACGACGGGGCTCTTCAGGTCACTCAGCTAGCCGCAGCCCCACGGCATCAAATCATCCGTATTGTCACCGTGCGCGTGCTCGGGGCTGGGAGGGCGTGAATCGCACGGGCATGGAGTGAATGCCGTTGATAATCGTCGATTGCATACGCTCGACCTGCCGTAAACGCGTAAAGCCCTTTTCGCAGGCAGGCGCGGCATTCAGCGAAGCTAGCCATAGAGACGGCAGCGCTCGATGAGGATTCCTGCCAACCGTTCTGGTTCGCTGACCATCAGCATGTGGCAGGTGTCAATCTCGATGAGGGTCTGCACTCCGCCAAGCGCGGCGATGCACTCGCGTTGAATCTTCATCGAGACGGAGCGATCACGCCGAGTGAGTATCCACGTGCGTGGCACATCGTCGGGCATACCACTGCGGTCAACTTTTTCTATCATGATGGAGGGTGATTCCTGACAGGACCGAGCCAGTGTGAACCTGCGTTGTGCGGGAGTCATTCCGTTGCAGAATACAAACCTCGCCAACGCAGTAGGCAAACCTCCCGCCCGAACCGAACGGCCTTTCTGCACTTTGCGTTTCGCGGTGCGACGTGCGAACCTGCTCAGTGCCCCGGGAAGCGTGTCCACCAGGGCGCTGCCGTTGGCTGGTACTTGCGCGGTGGCCAGGATCATCTCCCGCACCCGCGCCGAGCCGAGCTTGGTGACAACACCGGGGACGATCACGCCCGCCAGCGAATGGCCGACGATCACGAGGTCGTCGAGCGCAGCATTCTCGATGTCCGACACCACCGAGTTGACCCATCCGTCGATACAAGCCGTGATCAGGTCACCGGCCTTATTTCGCCGACCTGGCAGGTCGGGGGCAAGCACGGTTAACTCCGGTGCTATCCGTTGGATCTCCGCGACGGTTAGCTCCCACGAATCGGCTGCGAACCCGCCCCCGTGAACAAGAACCAACGCGGGCAGAGCCATAGCGTGCCTCCTTCAGCGCCGAGCCCTGAGCAATCGTAAAGCTCGCGACGCCAGGGCGCGCCAAGTTCGCGGCCAAGGCGCGGTCGAGCAAGGGCAAAGTCGGACGGGCCGCCAAGAGTACGGCCAAGCCCAAGAAGAAGCGCGGCTAAGAAGCCTCGGGCGTTCCCTCCTCGGCCGCTTTTACTTTCCCTCGCACCACTCTCATCAACTCGGGGTCCTCGTGGACGGGCTTCCACTTAGAGAGGTCAAGCTCGGTCATATCGGTGGGCATCGGAGCGCCACCCAGCGGGACGCAATAGGCCTGAGTCGGTTGGTCAATTTCGCTATCGGCAACCACTGGTTCGGTAAACGCCGACTTGTCGAGCTCAAGCAGCCCCTCGCTGACCGAGTAGTTGACGAAGATATAGGTGTATTGCAGACACGCCCCGATGCGTGAGTAGACGCCCGCTGCCGCCTTATATCGCTCGTTCAGGCTCATGTCCTTTCCGATGGCTGACTGAATGGGTTGCGTGTGGAGCGCATCAGAATTCAGCCACAGGATGATGCAGCCCGCCATCTCTGCGGCTCCGACGAATAGGAAACCCAGTCGGGCGCAGGTTTCGCAGGAACACTTGTCGGTCAGCGGTGCGTGAGTGCGATTCGGTTGTCCTAGTCAATCCGCAAGGTCATGACCCGGACCGACCTACTGTTGGCGGTGGTGATCAGGGCGCGATTGCCGGTGGCGCTCAACCATTGCGGGCCGGCCAGGGGGTAGCCGCGGATGTTACGAGTGGCGCCGACCTGCGCGCCGGTGGCGGTATCGATCACCGTCACGTTGGTGGCGTTGGGGGCGCCGGTGAACGGGTTGCTGGTCTCTGTAACGAGCAGCGCACGGTTGCCGTCGGCGCTAATGAATAAGCCGCCGAACCAGCCGGGTTCGCCGGCGACGGCAACGGTGGTGCCGAGCTGCGCGCCGGTGGCCGTGTCGATCACCGCCACTTGCACAATGTTCTTGCGCACGGCGCCGGTGACGGCACGGGCGCCATCGGCGCTCACGAGTGGAACAAGCGGTACGCCGGTGAGGGTGACGCCCGTGCCGGCCTGCGCGCCGGTGGTCGTGTCGATCACCGCCCAATGGCTGGTGCCAGTGTCGGTGACCGGGTTGTAGGTCGTCGTGGTACTAAGGGCACGGCTGGCGTCGGCCCGCAACGGCAGCCACTCGCCTGCGCCGGTGAGAGTGACGGCGGTGCCGGCGGTGGTGTCGATCACCGTCCAACGGGTGGTGAATGTGTTGTCGACCCCCGTCTGCGTGCTGATCAGTACACAACTGCCGTCGGCGCTCAACGGTCTTAGCTCCGCTTGACGGCCGGTAAGGGTAAAAGTGGTACCGGTCCGCGCGCCGGTGCTGGTGTCTATCGTTGCTACACGGGTGGTGAAGGTGTCGGGGGCCATCTCTTCAGTGGTCGTGATCAGTGCTCGAGTACCGTCGGCGCTCCACAGGGAACTTCGTGGCACACCGGTGAACGTCCCGGTGCTGGCGACCTGGGCGCCGCTCGCCATGTCGATGATCCTCACCTCGGTGCGATAGGCGCCGGTGGTCGCGTCACGGACTCCCGTGGTGACCATCGCTCGCGTGCCGTCGGCCGACAACAGCACAGAGCTACCGCCGTTGAAGGTGAGGAGGTCACCGGTCTGGTTTCCCGTGGTGGTGTCGATTACCGCCATCTGGGTGATGCTGAAAAGATCGGTGGCGACGATCACGGCGCGGCTGCCGGCGGTCGTCGCCTGTATTCCGGCAATTGTGGGAGCAGGCAGCGTGACGGTAGTGCCAATCCGTGCACCAGTGGTGGTATCCCACTCCGTCACCTGATAAGGCTCCCCGGCGGCGCGGGTGTAAACCAGCGCGCGGCTGCCGTCGGCATTCAGTGGAATCAATCCGCCCGTACCGCTGAGAGTGAAAGCTGTGCCCGTAGGGGCGCCGGTAGCCGTGTCGATCGTTGTGAACTGGGTCGTGGTGGCGCCGGAGGCCAGGTCGCGCCCAGCAATGATGAACGCACGGGTGCCATCGGCGCTCAATTGCACGTAGTTCAAGCCGCCCGTGCCGGTGATGGTGAGCGGTGTGCCGATCTGAGCCCCGGTGGCAGTGTTGATCACCGCCACGCCGGTAGTGGTTCCGCGGAACGTGCGCGTCACGGCGCGACTGTGGTCGGTGTTCCAAATCGTGTCCCCGTCGCCGGTAAAGGTAACGTCGCCGATGACGGTCACTGTATGTGCGGCGGGTGCGCTGCTGCCGCCGTTGATGGATTGCACGCGCACGGTGCCATCGGCGGCATCGCTGACGAAGACGGTGCCGTCCGGTTTCACCACGATGACGTGACCGCCGCTCGGGTCGGAGTCGATCGCTACAGTGCTGAGCACGGTGTAGGTCTTGGTGTCGATCACCGAGACGGTGTCGTCGCCGTTGGCCACGTAAGCCAACGTGCCGTCGGAGCTGAACGCGATCGAACTAGGCGAGGGACCCACCGAGATAGGGTTCGTTCCAACGATATTGGGCTTGGTGTCGATAAGCGTGTTGGTGGCGATGTCGATCGCCGACACGGTACCGCTGCCGGTGTTCGCTACGTACAGCCGACCGTCGCCGGCCAGCGCCAGGCCAGAGGGCTGGCTGGCGACGGTGACGGCGTTGATAACGGTGTAGTTGCTGGAGTTGATCACCGATACTGTGCCGCTGGCGGTGTCGGCAACATATAGGCGGCCATCGGGGCCGAGCGCCAACGCGCTGGGCGAGGATCCCGCCGAAATGGATTGCATGCCATTGATGTTGGGGTTGGTGTCGATAAGGGTGTTGGTTGCAGTGTTGACCACCGACACAGTGCCGCTGGCGGTGTCGGCAACATATAGGCGGCCATCGGGGCCGAGCGCCAACGCGCTGGGCGAGGATCCCGCCGAAATAGATTGCGTGCCCGCGACAGTGGGGTTAGTGTCGATCAGTTTGTAGGTGTCGGTGTTGATCACCGACACAGTGCCGCTGCCGCGGTTGGCCACATACAGCCGCTTGCCGTCGACGCTCATAGCCAGCGCACTGGGCGAGGAACCCACGGCAATGTCCTTCGAGAAGACGCTCGAATTGGCGTCGATGCGCTGGCCGGTGGCAGTGTTGACCACCGACACCGTGCCGCTGCCGGCGTTAGCCACGAACATCCGCCCGTCGGTACTGATCACCACGCCCGCGGGGCGGCTGCCGACCCCGATCGAAACCCGATTTTCGGGCCAGCTCGGCGAGACATACACCGACACGGGCACGGTAGTGGTGGTCTGGTCATTGCTCACCGCGACGTTGAAGGTGTCGGTCTCGTCCAACGTGGTCACACCAGCAGCCAGCCGCGCAGCCACGGTCGGGGTGTACGTGTAGGCGCCGGTCTGCGAATTCAGCTGCACCGTTCCCCTGATTGGGTTTTCGGTCAGGGTGTAGGTCAACGAGCCGTCGTCGTTAGCGATCACCGTGCCGGTCACCACGCCACTCACCGGATCCGGGATACCGATGCGCTGGGCAGGAACATACAGCGCGGAGTTCACACTGGCGGCCATCACCGACAAACCCTCCGGAGCGCGCAATGTCTGGTCGACGCTCGCGCTGGTTAACATCTCAGCAGACGCCGACGATTCAGCCGGCGTCTGACCCCACCGACTGCGCACTCCGGCCAGCATCGCCCACAACACCGGCGAATCCACCGGCGCGCCAGGTGCGGCGGCTGCGAAAGACGACCCCAGCACCATCATCGACAGCACACGCGCAACCATCACCGACGCCGCGATCCTCGGCGCCGCTGGCGCACTGAGCGCCATCGGTATCGCCTGCGCCGCAACCGAACCGGTCCCCGGGGCTGCCCCGGCGCCCATCACCGCAGACGACACCGGCTGTGCGCTTACCGGCACTCCAAACGAGAACACTGGCAAACCCAGCGGCATCGGCGATGGGTCATTGACCGCTGACATCGGCGCGCTATCACTCAACGACGACACCCGCTTGGACACGATCAGCGGCCGAGAGGACGCGCCCGGCAGCTTCGGCGATGCGGCGACGCTGAGCGTCGAACCAGAGCGCAAATTGGCGGCGCCGACCTGCGCACCGCCCGTGCTCATCACCTTCCCGGCGCGCGGATCATCGGTGGCATTTGACCCCAGCGATGTCGTACCCTTCACGCGCTTCGTCGTCAACGTCGTCGACGACGACCGCAGGCTCATACGCGGTGCGCTCGACACCGGTTGCCGGCCGGGCAAGTTGACCATACCGGGGGTTCCCGTCCCCTGCGTGGGCGCGGCTGCCGGTGCCGAAGTCGAATCCGCCGGCGCAGAGCTGCCGTTCTCGGGCTCGGCCGAAGCCAGCCCCGAAGTGCCGGCCACTGCCACACCCACACCGAAGACGACCGCCAGCACGCCGACGCGACCGATGTACTTGGCGTATACAGCGCTCATGGTCGTTCCTCTCACCAGCTGCGCATGCGTCGGGGGGAGTTATGCGCTGCCACGAGCGGTCCGGCCACGTGCCGCCCATGGCATTCACCCTGGGACATCGTGACTCACGTTTCGTGCGACGAATAGCGTAGTGAGCTACTGCAACTTCGTTCAGTACTACTTGATCTTCTCGAGCTGCCGCTTGCCCTGCGTGTCAGGTCTCAGGGACATGGATCCTCAAGGGCTTCGCTTTGAGTACGGCGCGGCCTAATGCCCTGCAGGTCAACGTCACTGTCGGGAACACCTCGGATCTAGCCGCTCATTGCACCTACGATCGACAGAAGTCAACGGGCTGGGCGTAGCGGTTCACCGCGACTTCAATCTTGCCGCCAGGGGAAGTACGACGCTTGTCGTTCAGCGCGGTGGTGAAGGGAGCTTGACTGCGTTGTTGGCTACGTTGAAACGGGTTTCGGCACAGGGCAATTCGTATGGCGCTAGAGGGTGAATGTCGCGGTCGTCGAGTTCGACCAATCGGGGCCGCGCGGTGTGCAGTTGCCGATATTCGTGGCGCACTGAATCTGCGGCACCCGTTGGTCTGCTGCATCATCACCATGGCGCGCTTCTCGTCGACGATGACGAACTCGGCGTTGAGCTGGAACTCGTTCTTCGTCTTGATGGTGTACGACCTTGGAGCAAGCCAGCCCGAACCCACCGAGCCCGCAGCGGGGTCTTCCAGGAGGTAGCCCTTGAACCAGATGTTGCTACCGGTGTTGTTCACGATCGTGTAGGAGGCTCCCGCCGCCTGCGCAAGCCCAGCCGGTGCCATCACTGCGCCGAGGCACAGAATTGCCGACAGCACAGGCGCGGCAACGATTTTGGCGAAGGTGGTGGAACTTCTGTGCATCTGGCGTTCCTTGCTCGTCGCTAACGGGTCAGCCCCCTCCCGTGTGAGGGGGCTGATCCGTCAGTGCTTAGTCAGTCGGACGTCTTCCGATGCTTGCCGACACCATCGGATGCCTTCGTCTGGCGGACGGGCTTCTGCACCTTGGCCGAGTCCTGCGAGGCCGCGCGTGCGTCGAGTGCCCGGGTCCGCTTGGCGTTGCTGTCGGCGGGTGCGACGGTGAGGGTCACCGAATTGCCTTGTGCGACAGTGGCGTCGGCTGCCTCCGCGTACTTCACCCGAGGGCTGATCGCCCTGGCGACGGTCAGCCGGACTGCCTGGATACCCCCGATGGGTCCGGGCAGGATTCTGTCGCCCTCGCCAATCACGGCCGCACGATCTACGAGAGCCCGCTCCGCACGCTTCACCTGAACCCCACTGAGGAGTCCGCCTGCCAGGACTCTGCCCCGCTCGATGAGGGCTGCCGCTTCTTCCGTGCTGGCGGGCCTCCCGAGCAGCGGGCTCAGGTCCGGCCCGTAGCCACCGTTGAGAAGACCATCGAGGATGGTGGCAGGAGCGACCGCCAGTGCACGGATCAGAGCCCCGGGGGCTTTGGTGCCGACCGCGAGTTGTTCAGAGGCGTTGCCGCCGCCGACCGCGTCGAAAATATGCTGAATCGCCACGCCGGTGGCCCCTACGGTGCTGATCACCGGTCCGAGCACCGAGAGCACCGCCCCAACCACGAATTCGGGCTGGGCCAGGGCCGTGACGACCCGGCCGATGCTCGCAAACGGCTGCCCCAATGCGGCAGCGATGGCGCCGCCCACCTCATTGAAGGGTGTCAACGGCGCGACCAGCGCGGCCAACAGCGAGTCGACACCTCCCGAGACGTCGCCGCTCTGGAACTGTTCGCGTGCCTGTTTCAGAAGCGGGGGTACGTCGTTGCGCAAAGCGTCAACGCTTCGACTGAGCGCGTCGCTGACGGCCCTGCCGAAGTCTTGCCCGGTGCCGAGCAGGTTTCTCGCGATCTGGCCCACGATCGGTGCGGGATCCCTTATATACGACCCGACCAGCTGCCCAGTGTTTTCGCCGGCCTGCATCAGCACTTCGGTGTACGCCCGCAGCACGCTCGCCCGTTTTGCGGCGAGGTCGATTGCCCCGACGTGATAAACCGGCACTGCAGGGCTGTGTGCCTGAAAACTCGTCGGCGGGGACGCCAACGGAGTGACGGCAATGACGCCCGCTCCGACTAGCGCCACCCCGGTTGTGAGGTATGGACGAATCGCTGCGTGCATGAGGGTCTCCTTTGACTCATGACTAGCTCAACCGACTGGTGCGACTAAAATTAACTGACGCGCAAGAAAAATTTGCCAGTTTCGGAATTAATTGCTGAAGTTGATTCGCTGGAACCGCACCCCGGGCTACGGGGCGGGAGTTCCGCACCGGACGCCGAAAAGTTCGAAGAGCATTGCAACGTTCGAGGAGCGTGCCCGAGGGTCCGATCCGGTTCTGACCCTGCAAAATGCCGCCAACGCCGGTGTTTCCTGGCGATTTCATACTGCTTCTACAACGTCACGACGTTTTTCTACCTGGGCAGTATGAGGCGAAGGCAATTACGAACCGTGAATTGGCAAAAAGTGAGGATGGTTGCCTGGACGGCTATAAAATCGCTCGAAAGCGTGTAGCCAGTAAAAGATTACGGCTCTACTGACCATTAACCACAATCGTGCAATATCGCATGGTATTTAGCTTGCCGTTCATCGCCGATGGCACGTGTAACCGGGTCGGCTTCAGCGACCGAGTTTTCCCGCCGACACGAGCGTCACCGGTAGTACAGCTCGCCGCCGGTGGGATAGCCGCCGCCGGTCGTGGTGATGTGGACGTGGTCGAAGTGCCCATATCCGCTCCCCTGCGGACCGCTGGGTGTGTAGTACGTGCCACGCCAGATCACATCTTGCAGACTGAATCGCGCCGCGTTCTTAAGTGCATACGCCGCGATCTCGTTTCCGAGAGCGATGCCCTCGGCACTGCTCGGGTTCGGGATCATCACGTCGAGCGCCAGCCCGTTGGGATGCCATCTGAGAGCGTCCGGTCGAACGCCGCCGATGTTATGAATCTCGGGGAACACCGCGCTGATGCTGCGAGCGGCCAAGATGGTATCGACTTGCAGGCCTCGCTCCGGCGCCACGCCCGCCGGCAACAGGCGCGGGGGTTCGACGATCCGGAATCTCGATGCAGCTTGTGCCTGGTCCGCGGGCGCGGCCAGGGAGAATGCCGTCGGTCCCACCGCCACGATCTGTGCGCAGCACGCGCTCGCGCTCGGCTGAACGTCACCGGTGTCGCCGTCGGCGACGAAAGGATGGACATCTCCGCCAGTCGCGAAGAACACCGCGCCTGCGGCGAAGCCTCCACACAGGATTAGTGGCGATTTGCGCCGCTTCCTGGCTAATTCGTGCCTGCCCACCCAGGCACAATACGAAAATGAGCACGAATTGTCACGAAACAGTCACGACGCTGTCACAGAATGGGGTAGCTCCCGGCTTCCTATTATTTGGGGATGCGCTTCGACGGAGTGGCCGTCACGAGCGCCGAGGCCGCGCAATACAGAGCCGTCGGCTGGTGGTCTGACATCACCCTGTCGGAATGCGTCCGGCGCAACGCCGCATCGTCTCCGGACAAGACCGCCTACATCGACTTCACCCTGAACGGGCCGGACGCGAAGCTCGGGTGGTCCGACTACGACAACGCCGCGACCAACCTGGCCAAGCGGCTGCATCAACTGGGCGTAGCGCCCGGTGACGGTATCGCGGTCTGGCACAAGGACAGTTCTGCCCTTCATGTCTTGCTTGTGGCGATCGAACGATGCGGGGCGATCACCGTCGGCGTCGGCGCGCGCGCCGGTGTGCGCGAAGTGGCCCAGATCCTGAAAACCGCCCGCCCTGTCTTGGTGGTCAGCGACGCCGAACGCGGCCAGTCAGCGGCACAGGCCGCTGCCCTACCCGTGATTGTTGTGGGGTCCGACGAACTCACCGTCGACACCTCGGCGCCCCACGACACGGCTGGCCTGTCCCCTCTCGGTCCCGACGACGTCTTCCTGATCAACTCGACGTCGGGAACCACCGGACTGCCGAAATGTGTTGTGCACACCCAGAATCGGTGGCACTACTTCCATCAGAAGGCGGTAGCCAACGGTGCACTGTCCGCCGACGACATCTTTCTTTCGGTGCTGCCCATGCCGTTCGGCTTCGGAATCTGGACCGCGCACACCACGCCCGTCTACCTCGGCGCAACGGCGGTCAGAATGGAACGCTTCGATCCGGCTGCCGCGTGCGCGGCAATCGAGCGATACAAGGCGACGGTGCTGTGCTGTGTCAGCACCCAGTTG
>DATBFF010000037.1:0-2344 GCA_036558625.1 Mycobacterium sp.
AAAGGTGCCAGCATCACGGTGGCGCTGGCCTCCGACCCACCGCCTGCGGCTTCGCTCGCGGCGTTCACCAAGCAGACCGGCATCAAGGTCAAGTGGGTGAACATCGACTGGGACAGCCTGCAGACGAAGATCTCCGCGGCAGCGGCGGCGAAGACCTACTTCGCCGATGCCACCGACGTTGACTGGTCCCGGGTGGGCCAGCTCGGCAAGCTCGGGTGGTTCTACCCGATGGAGAACTACGTCGACACGAAATCCATGCAGTCGGACATGCCACAGCTCGCGTCGTTCACCTCGGGCGGGCACGTGGTCGGGATTCCGTACGACGCGTCCTTCATGGTGACGACCGTGAACACGGACATGTTCACGCAGGCTGGTATCACGACGATGCCGACCACGATCGACGCGTACACGAGCGACCTACAGCAGATCAAGAGCAAGGGCATCGTCGCGCATCCGCTGAACATCCCGTTCGCGGCGGCCGAGGGCCTTTCCACCTACTGGTACCAAACGACGAACGCCTATGGCGGCACGATCCTGGACGCCAAGGGCAAGCCGCAGTTCGCCGATCCGGGCTCGCCCGGATACAAGGCCGCGCAGTGGATGGTCAACGCGATGAAGACCGGGCTCGTTCCGCCGGGCAACATCAACGTCACCGACAGTCAGGGCCAGCAGACGCTGATGGCGAAGGGCCAGGTTGCCAGTACCTTCTCCGACTACTCGGGCACTGTCGGCGTTCTGTACAACGCGCCGTCCCAGTCGTCGGTCGTCAACAAGGTCAAGTATCTCGAGACGCCGGGAGTGACCGGCCCGGCGGGCAACCTCTCGAACCCGGACGGCATCGGAATCCCGAAGCAGGCGAAGTACCCCAAGGCTGCGGCCGAGTTCATCAAGTGGTTCACGTCGGCAGCCCAGCAGGAGGACTGGGTCGGGCTGAACGGCGCCGCCAAGGCCTGGAGCGCCTACACACTCCCGTCGCATCTCTCGTCGGTGCAGAAGATGGCAGCGAGCGGCAATCTCGCCGGCGGTCAGACGCTGGCCGCACTTCTCAAGACATCAAAGCCGGTCTTCGCTGAGGGAGCGCCGACCTGGTATCCGAAGTTCTCCAACGCGGTGTACACCAACCTGCACGCCGCGGCGACCGGTTCGATGAGCGTTGACGCCGCGATCAAGGCGATCGCCAGCACGGCGGACAGCCTCTCGAGCGGGTCGTGACGACGCCTTCCTCGCAAGAGGTCCTGTCCGGCGCCGGCGACGTTTCCAAGCAGGCGGAGTCCGGCACCGGACAGGCACCTCGACCCCCGTCACGTCGTCGCCGACGGCGCATCGACCTGCTGCCGTATTTCCTGGTCGCACCGGTCGCGATCTTCATCGTCGGCCTGGCGCTGGTCCCCGCGGCGTTCACGATCATCGAGTCGTTCTACACGGTCGACGAGCTCAATCCGCCGGTGCGCTTCAGCGGCTTTCACAACTTCATCGAGCTTGTGCACAACCTCGCGGTGCGTACCAGCATCGCCAACACCGCCTTCTACGTGCTCGTCGGTGTTGTCCTTTCGACGGTGCTGGGCATCGGCATGGCAGTTGCGCTGCAGCAGCCGTTCCGCGGCCGCAGCATCGTCATCGCGATTCTGATCCTGCCCTGGGCGCTGCCCGGGGTGGTCGAAGGCATCTTGTGGACGGGGATCTTCGACCCCAACAGCGGCCTGCTCAACAGCCTCGCCACCACGTTCCACCTCAGCAACGGCGATACCGTGCTGCTCGGGCAGAACCGGCTGCTGACCATCACGCTCATCGAGTTGGTCCAGGTCTGGCAGATCACGCCGTTGTCGGCGCTGCTCATTCTTGCTGCGTTGCAACTGATCCCGGGTGAGCTTTACGAGGCCGCCGAGATCGACGGCGCAAGTCCATGGCGCGCCTTCCTCACCGTCACGTTGCCGCTGGCGCGCCCCGGCATCGCCGTCGCCGTGGTTCAGGCGGTGATCGCGACGCTCAACGTCTTCGATCAGCCGTACGTACTCAACGGCGCTGCGTCGACCGGGTCGTCGATCACGGAACAGACCTACTTCATCAGCTTTCAGGACCTCAACTTCGGCCAGGGCTACGCGTTGTCCCTGTTCATCACGGTGCTGACCCTCGTGATCTCGGTCGCCGTCGTGCGCTTCATCTACCGCAAGGTCGAGCTATGAGTCGCCGACGGCGCCGCGGCCGGGTACGGACGATCGGACTCGTCCTCATCGTCGTCTGGTCGATCGTGCCGATCTACTGGGCGGCCAAGACGAGTCTGCAAACGGAGAGCGATGCGCGTGCGCGCCCCGCGCAGTACGTGCCGCTGCATCCGACCCTGAAC
>DATBFF010000038.1:0-4528 GCA_036558625.1 Mycobacterium sp.
CGCTTTGCTCGGCCGACCCGTCGAGTTCCTCACCTGCATCGGCGACGACCGCCGCGGCCAGCGCATCGCCGACTACCTCCACGACAGCGGCGTGCGCCTCTCGCCCGGCAGCATCTCGGCAACCCGTACCTCCACCGCGTCCGCAGCACTCGATGAAACCGGCTCAGCCACTTACACTTTCGACATAGAGTGGTCGGTATCGCCGAGCGTCACCACTCAGCCCTCGATCCTGCACACCGGATCCATCGCCAGCGCCCTCATGCCAGGTGCCGCCGGCGTCGACGAACTCGTCGACCGCCACAAACCGACCGCCACCATCACCTTCGACCCCAACATCCGCTCCGTCTTCTTCGACAGCCCCGCGCAGGCACGAGAACGGGTCGAAGCCGTCGTCGCCCGCTCCGACGTCGTCAAAGCCAGCGACGAAGACCTGCGCTGGCTCGACCCCGACAAGTCGCCCGAAGAACTCGCCGCCCGCTGGCTCACCCTTGGCCCCGCGCTCGTCGCCGTCACCTTCGGAGGACACGGCTCCTACGCCATTTGCGCCGCGGGAGACCAACACATCCCCGCCTACCCCGCCGAGGTCGTCGACACCGTCGGCGCCGGCGACTCCTTCATGACCGGACTAGTCGACGCGCTGTGGGACGCCGACCTGCTCGGCGCCCACCGCCGCGCCCAACTGCGTGCCATCGACACCGTCACCGTGCGCCGCGTCCTCCAGATCGCCGCTTTGTCGTCAGCGCTCACCGTCGCGCGCCCTGGCGCCGCCCTCCCCGACCGGGCCACTCGCGACCGAGCCGCCGAACGGCTCATCCCCGACTGACTACTTGAGTACCGTGCCCAACATGACGGCCACCGAAGCGCCCGCCGGCCCGTCCAAACGCGGTCTGGTCTACCCGAAGATGTGGCTGCTCTTCGGCGTGCTGATCTGCTGCTTCACCGCCTGGGGCGTCGCCGCCGACCTCACCACCCCGATGGTTGCCGGCTTCAAGCGCATCTTCGACATGAACACCTTCCAGGCCTCCCTGGTGCAGCTGGCATACTTCGGCGCCTACTTCCTGCTCGCCATTCCAGCCGCGTTCATCAACCAGCGATTCGGCTACAAGGCAGGCCTTCTCACCGGCGTCCTACTCGCCGCCGCGGGTTCATTCGCGTTCTACCCGGCGAGCAAGATCATGACCTACGAAGCGTTCCTCGTCGCCCTGTTCGCGATCGCCGCCGGCTGCTCGATACTCGAAACCTCAGCCAATCCCTACGTGCTGTCGCTGGGCCCCGAGGAGACCGCGACACGGCGTCTCAACTTCGCCCAGGCCTTCAACCCTGTCGGTACCAACATCGGCGTGTTGCTGGCCGCGACACTGATCCTGCCCAAGCTCGACGAGCCCGTGAACATGGCCGCGCTGACCCCCGCCCAAGAGCGAACCATCCGCGCCGGCCAGCTTGGTGCCGTCATGGGTCCCTACCTCGGTCTTGGATTCGTGTTGATCGCCATCGGGTTGGTCATCGCGATCAACAGATCCCCGCCGATCGTGGAGGAGTTCGAGACAGGCAACCTCGACGGCAAATCACCGCTGCGAACCCTGTTGTCCAACAAGCGTTATGTCTTCGGCGTCATTGCGCAGTTCTTCAACATCGCCGCACAAGTCTGCAGCTGGACGTATCTGATCCAGTACTCGCAGCAGGCCCTCAACGGATCGCTTCAGCTGGGTGGGCTGCTGCTGCAAGTCAGCTTGCTTGTCTTCCTCGTCTCCCGGTTCATCATGACCTGGGTGATCGGGCGGATCCGCGCGACGAAAGTCCTCATGGTGCTGGGCGCACTCGCGGTCGTGCTGTGCGTCTTCGCAATGTTCTCCCCGAACGTGGCCGGCGTCGCCGCCGTCGTCGCGCTGTCGTTCTGCCTATCGTTGATGTTTCCCACCATTTATGGCGTCGCACTCAAAGGACTCGGTCCCGCAACGAAATTCGGCGCCGCAGGGCTGGTGATGGCGATCGTCGGCGGGGCGATCATGCCGCTCGTCCAAGGCCGGTTGCTCGACGCGACCAGCCCGGCGATCTCCTTTGTCGTCCCAGCCTTCTGCTTCGCCGTCGTCACCAGCTTCGCCGTCTTCGACCTGCGAGCCGCACCCCACACCGCGGGAGAACGACCATGAAACGCCTCTGGATCCTCGGGCTGGCAATAGTTCTCGCAGCGTGTGGCGGTGGACAGAAGGGCAACTTCTCCGACCCGACCGACCGCCTTGAGGTCATGTCGTGGTGGGTGTCGCCCTCCGAGCGTCCGGCCCTCGAGGTCTTGCTGAACGCGTTCAAAGCCGCCCACCCGAACGTCGACGTGCTCGACGCATCCGTCGCCGGCGGCGCCGGCAGCAACGTCCAAGTCGCTTTGGCGGCCCGGCTGCGGGCCGGTGACCCGCCCGATGTGTGGCAGACGTTCCTCGGAAGCTCTCTTCGCGCGTGGGTGGATGCAGACAAGATCGCCGACGTCTCAGCGGTTTACGACCGCACGAAGATGGCTCAGGTGCTACCGCCGACGTTGCGCGACGCGCTGACGTATCAAGGAAAGCAGTGGGGGGTCCCGACGGGGTCGCACCGCGGAAATGTGTTGTGGTTCAACGTCGGTGTGCTGCGTGACGCCGGGGTCGCACCGCCGGGCCCCGGCTACACCCCGGAGGCCTTCGACAACGACCTGGCGAAGGTTGCCGCTCGCGGCAGAATCCCGCTGTGCCTGGGCGGGAAGGACCGGTTCACCGCGACGGAGTTGTTCGAGAACACGTTACTCGGTGTGATCGGTCCGGACGGCTGGACGAAGATCAGTGGCGACTCGTTCGACTGGCGGGGATCTCAACTGCGAGAAGCGCTTACGCGCTTCGCGCAGATCGTCTCGCGCGCTGACCCGAACGCCGGCGGGCTCACCTGGGACCAGTCGGCGAAGAAGTTGGCGACCGGTCAGTGCGCGTTCCTGTCGATGAACGACTCAGTGTACGGCGAGCTGGTAGCCAACCATGCTGTCGAAGGCAAGAACTTCGGGTACGTGGCGTACCCCGGAACGGGCGGCGCTTATCTGGCGATCGTCGACACGTTCGTCGTCTCGGCGGACGCCAAGGACGGCGTGAACGCCGTCAAGTTCCTGGAGACGATCGCGGATCCGACGACGACACTTGCGTTCAACAAGGTCAAGGGGTCCGTCCCGGTGCGCCGCGACGTCGACGTCGCGTCACTGCCTGCGTACCAACGGCAGGCGTCGGAGTCGTTGTGGCACGACAAGATCCTGCTGTCGATGACCCAGGGCGAGCTCATGTCGACCGGTTTCCAGCAGGCGCTCTACGACGCTGTCGCGGCATTCGTGCAGAGCAAGAATGCGAACGCGTTCATCGACACCTTGCAGAACTCGATCGTCATGCCCACGCCGGGCGGACGGTGAGAATCGCCGTCAGCGTCGGTTTAGGGGCGGCAACGGCGGGGTATCTGCGAGCCAACAACATGACCAGACAGGAGCCTGAAACGATGGCCGAGCCCAGCTCAGTTGTTCCCGCCAAACCGGTCGCCGAGGCCATCGGGACGACGGGCTTGATGCTCAACATGGTCGCGGTGATTGCTTTCGCACTGTGCGTGGCCAGCCTGGGAACAGGCACCACGGCCTTTGCCGTCGGCGCAGGCGCAGTGGCGTTGATCAGTTTCGCCGCCAGCCTCGTCATCCTCATGCTGGACGGCAAGCGATCCGACGATTCGGACTCCAACGACGGGTGGGATACACTGGCATCAACGTTGGCCTCATAGCAACGCTGCCAACACGTCGTGAAACGTTTCCCCAACTTCTCGTAACGCGGCGATCGATTTTGCCCACCGGCAATCTCGCCACCTTGTGCTGACTGGCGCGCGAACCGTCGCGACAGCGCACACCCGATGCCTGAAAGGCACCGAAACATGTCTACCGACAAGACTTTTACCGACCTCAGCGTGCCCGGACCACTAACGAACGTGCTCGCCAAGCAAGGCATCACTCGGCCCTTCCCGATTCAAGTCGCCACCCTGCCCGACAGCCTCGCCGGCCGCGACGTTCTCGGCCGCGGCAAGACCGGCAGCGGCAAGACACTCGCCTTTTCAATCCCGTTGGCTGCCAAGCTCTCCCGGAGCAAGCGCCCGTCGCGACCCTCAGGCCTCGTCCTGGCACCGACCCGCGAACTCGCCGCCCAGATCACCGCGACCCTGAAACCACTCGCAGACGCGAACAAGCTGAAAGTCACCACGATCTTCGGCGGCGTACCGCAAACCAAACAGGTGGCCGCGCTCAAAAATGGCGTCGACATCGTGGTGGCCTGCCCCGGTCGGCTCGAAGACTTGATGAGACAACGCCTCATCAGCCTCGATGCTGTCGAGATCACCGTCATCGACGAAGCCGACCACATGGCCGATCTCGGCTTCCTGCCCGGCGTCACTCGCATCCTCAACGCCACCCCGAAGGGCGGCCAGCGCTTGCTGTTCTCGGCCACCCTCGACAACGGCGTCGACAAACTCGTCAACCGCTTCCTGC
>DATBFF010000039.1:0-3226 GCA_036558625.1 Mycobacterium sp.
CCCTCCACCGTCGATTCGGCTCAAGATCCGTGTGCCCGGTAGCGCCGGCCCCGGCGCCGCCCGGACAGTGCCGCGCAGCACGACGTCACCACCATCGCGAAGCCACCGACCGCGAGCACGACGTGCACCGGACTGGTACCGGTCATCCCGCACACCAGCAGCGCGACCCCGCCGATCAGCCCCACCGTCCAGCTGACCGTGCGCCGCGACGCGTGCCGGGCACCGCGCAGTCGATCCCCGAGGTCCGGGTCAGCCGCGCACAGGCCGCGTTCGATCTCCTCGAGCGCCCGCCGTTCCTCGCGCGAAAGCGGCACAACGTCCTCCTGCATGGCCGGGCCCGGGCGCTTTCCGCACGGTGATTCCGAGGTGGCCCGGCAGGGCAACCATCGATCCAAAACGGGTGACTGGACCCCACCCCGGCACGGGTGGGTGACCCGGCGCCAGGCGTACCCATGCTCGGCACGAGCGCCACCCGCGGAGCGACACCGCGTAAGCCGAGGTCGTGGTCGCCCGAGAAGGGGTGTGGTGCGCTAGGCCGCCGTCGAACTCAACATGCTGCAACGGCTGCCCGACATCACCGCCGGTGGGGCCTGCGCATGACGTGTCGGATCAGCCGGCGATCTCGCGACCGTGCATCGTCAGCGCCCAGATCACCAGCACACTCGCCGCGATCACGATGATCGCCCAGACGGGGTAGTACGGCAACCACATGAAGTTGGCGATGATCACCAGACTTGCCGTGATGATGCCGACGATGCGGGCCCAGAGCGCACCGTTGAGGAGGAAGAAGCCGGCGACACCCAGCACGATCCCGAGGATGAGGTGGATCCATCCCCACGCCGTGACGTCGACCTTGTAGAGATACTGGGCACCGACCACGTAGTAGTGGTCCTTCACGATCGCGGAGATCCCCTGCAGAATGTCCACAACCCCGACAACCATCATCATGATCGCGGCGAAGTAGGCGAACCCAACCGCGACCGAACTTCTGGTGTTTGTCATGACCGTCCTCGTCCGTCGAAGCCCCACAGCGCAGGCGGATCGGTTACCCGACCTCGCCTGCGGACACGTCAAACGTGCCGCATGGTCGGGTGGGCTGCCCCACCCCACAACGGGTGGTAACGGATCCAGCCGCTTGCGGGTCTGGGCGTTTCTGCGCTCATGCAGTGGGCGACACCGCGAGACGCCGTCATCCGGTGGGTCGTTGCCGAGCGTGAGCCGTCGGCGGCGCGTGGATGCGACGATCACGCCGACGTCGCTCACCGTGCCGCCACCGTCAACATTGACAAGCTCGTCGTCGCCGGCACGTGCACGAGGTTCATCACGGACACCGCCCGCACGGTCATCGCACTGATCCGTAGGTGTTCCATCCTATTCCGAAGTCGGGTATGCGCAGACGCCTCTTGGCGTCCGCGGCGGCGCCGATCAGCAGCGATCGGCCGAGACCGTTTGGCTATAGCGACGGCTGCGTGCCGCGTGAATTCCTGAAAGCCGTGCGGCAACAAAGCCCCGGCTGCCGACGTCAGGCGCGACGGCGGGATACTCGTCTGCACAGCGCGCACCGTGGCGCTGGCCGAGCGGTACCGCGCCGAGACCGGCGCCGTGACCTCACCGGCCAACCCGGGGCTGCTGCGCTGGCCGTAGCCAGCTTGAAACCAAGCTCGCCGCGGCGGGTGTAGCAGTGTCCGCCGAACCGGCATCGGTTTGGGTCTGTTCGACCGAGCAGCGGTCGCGGGTGGAGGGTGGCATGGTGCCGCCAGTAGAGAACGGGATTTCGGAGGGCGAGGCATGGCGCTCGCCAGGACACACGCTGCCGATGAGCGCATTCCGGTACGTGTTGAGGCTTCGGCGACTCGCCGCTCGTCAGGGGTGGTAGATGGCAGCGACTGAATCCCCGCCACCGTTCGCGTCCGCCGTTGCGGAGGTCGTCGCCGGCCTGGCGAGCGACATTTCGTCGGGGCTGAGCTCGAGCGAAGCGGCGCGTCGTCGCGCGAGGTACGGGCCGAACGAGCTAATCGCTGAGCCGGCTCCCTCGACGTGGAGGATTCTGCTCGGGCAACTCACGGTGCCGATGAACATCATGCTCATCGCGGTCGTCGCGGTGAGTTTCTTGATCGGCGAGGTGTCGACCGCTGTGATCGTCGCTTTGCTGATCTTATTGAACCTGGTGCTCGCCACCCGTCAAGAACTCACCGCTCGGGCCAGCGTTGATGCGCTTGCCAACCTGCAGGTGCCTCAGACGAAGGTCGTGCGGGACGGGACGGTCGTCCAGATAGCGGCGACCGACCTCGTTCCTGGCGACGTCGTGCAGGTCGAGGCCGGCGACATTGTGCCGGCTGACGGTCGGATCGTGCGCTCTGCGACGCTCGAGGCTCAAGAGGCCGCGCTCACCGGTGAAAGCGCGCCGGTCGCGAAGGACTCGGGTGTGCTGGCCTCGGCCGAGGTGACGCTGGGCGATCGGTCGAACATGCTGTTCCAGAACACTGCAGTCACCCGGGGCACTGCCTCGATTGTGGTAACGGCCACCGGAATGCAGACCGAGATGGGCCAGATCGCGTCGATGCTCACCGCGGTCGAACGCAAACGCTCCCCACTGCAAAAGGAACTCGACTCGCTGACCAAGGTGCTCGGCGTCATCGCGTGGTCGGCGGTGGCGTTCATTGTCGTTGTTGGTCTCGCACGCGGACTACACGCCAAAGAGCTGCTGCTGTTGGGTACTGCGATGGCAATCTCGGCGATCCCCACCGGCATGCCTGCGTTCGTCTCCGGTCTGCTGTCCTACGGCGCGAAGCAGCTCGCTGATGCCAAGGCGGTGGTGAAGAATCTCACCGACGTTGAGACGCTCGGCGCCACCAGCGCCATCAATACCGATAAGACCGGCACCCTGACGATGAACCAGATGATGGTCTCGACCATCTACCTGCCGGGATCCTGGTTCACCGTTGAGGGCGAGGGCTATCGCAAGAGCGGCGCCATCCGCTCGGCAGCCGGTGTTCCAGTACCCGATTTCACGAACATCGCCCTCGGGCTGGTCCTCGACAGCGACGCTACCGTGTCCGACGACGGCGCCGTGATCGGTGACCCGACCGAGGCCGCCCTGGTGGTCCTGGCCGCCAAGCTCGGCGTCGACGCCGAACAGACCCGCCGTGCCTACCCGCGGCTCGCGGAGGTGCCGTTCGACTCCGAGTACAAGTTCATGGCGACCTTCCACCGATTCCCCGCCAAT
>DATBFF010000040.1:0-43684 GCA_036558625.1 Mycobacterium sp.
GCTGTCGACGGGGCGACGCAGTTGACAGCGATGTTGTCGTCTAGCAACTCCGCGGCCACGCCTTGGGTGAACCGGTGCAGCGCGGCCTTCATCGACGCGTACACCACGTCCCCGGAGGCCTTGTTGTAATCACGGTACGGGCGCTGCGGTGCCACGCCGGTTACCGAACCGATGTTGACGATCCACCCCGCGCCTTGTCTGCGCATGGGCGGCACCGCACACTTGGTGAGTACAAACGGAACTCGCAGATAATGGTCTACCGTCCGGTCGAAAGTATCCAGACCCATGTGCTCCACCCGCGCGTAATCCGCGAAGCCCGCGTTGTTGACCAAGATATCGATGCGGCCTGTGCGGGCCACCACCTCGTCAACCAAGCGCACCCGTTGCTCGGCATTCTCCAGATCGGCGGCAACAGCAAGCGCTGTGCCACCTGCATCAGAAATCAATTGCACTGTCTCGCCGATAGTTCCGGGCAGAGCCGCGCTGGCGCCAGCACGCATCGACGGTAACGGCTCGTGCGACCGCGCCGTGACGACGACGGTGGCTCCTTCAGCCGCCAGCCGTTGGGCGATTGCCCTTCCGATACCTCGACTGCTGCCGGTCACCAGGGCGACGCGGCCGGCCAGCAGCTTGTCACTCATCGCAAGATGAAATCTTCGTCGACCGGAACGCGGTGTTCCTCCCACCAATCGATCATCGTGAGCGGATTGGCGACGACGACGCGTCCGGAAGGTACTCGGTAATAGGTGTGCGCCGTCGGGGTGTGCCGCCAGACGGTGCCTTCCATGACGGCATCGAGTCGGGTGACATAGTTGTCGTACGCCTCGCGCGTGGGCTCAAGCGACCGCGCACCGCGAAGCGCCAATAAGTGCAAGCATTCGATGATGTAGTGGACCGCTACCTCCACACCGAAATTGTGGCCGCCACCGTGGCCCGGGCTGCCGTTGGGATGCGAGGTGATGAACAGGTTCGGGAAGCCCGGCACCATTCCGCCCCGGTAGCTCCGGGGGGTGCCGGACCACTCGTCGACCAGGGTCCGCTCGTCCTTTCCCCGGATGTCGATGGTCGACAGGAAGTCCAAGTGATAACCGGTGGCGTAGATGATGACGTCGAACTCGATCTCGCGACCGTCGACCGTGACGATCCCCGTCGGGATCACCTTTACGGGCTCGCAGGCTTCCACGTCGACGTGGTCGCGGGTCAGCGCGGGGTAGTAGCCGCCGGGATCGCGAATGATTCGTTTGCCGTATGGCGCAAAGTCAGGAGTGACTTTCTTCGCCAATTCACTTTCCGCACCGAAGGTACGGTCGATGTAGTCAAGGCACAGTCGTAGGAGAGCGTCGTTAGCGGGCGAAATCGACAAGTGCGACGATGACCACTCCGGATCCACCACGATGACTGGATAGTTGTTGTCCGCCGTACCCCAAAATGATTTCAGTCGAATCCAATTCGCGTAGTACGGCAGATGGCGGGATAGCCAGCGGTGGTAATCCGGCACATCGTCGGATGGCCTCCGGCGCGGCGCCACCCAGTGCGGCTGCCGCTGGAACAGTGTAAGCCGCTCGACGTCGTCGACGACCGCGTCGACAATCTGCACGGCCGTGCATCCCGCGCCGATCACGGCGACCCGCTTGCCGCGCAGGTCGAGCTCGGGATCCCATTGCGCGGAATGGATACTTACACCGGCGAAGTCGTCACGGCCCGGGATATCCGGCAACCGCGGGCGATTCAGGAAACCCGCCGCTGTGATCACCGCCGAAGCGAAGCTGACCGTACGGTTGCCGTCAGAATCGACCGCGTGAATCTGCCACTGCTGTCTTTCGGCGTCCCACCACAGCGCATCAACGTGGGTGTTGAACCGGGTCCGGTCACGAAGTCGGTGCTTCTCGGCGACTGTCAGAAGATACGACTGGTACTCACCGCCGAGTGGATAATAACTGGACCAGTCGGGGTTGAGCTCGCACGACAGTGAATAGAACGTTGATGGCGTATCGACGCCGATGCCCGGATACGTCGTGGTCAGCCAGGTGCCGCCGAAATCCTCGTATTTTTCGTAGATTTCGTATGCTATGCCAGCGTTCGCTGCAGCGAGCGCCGCCGTCATCCCAGCGATCCCGCCTCCAATGATTGCCAGTGTCATACCCTCGGGGATCGGCGCGGTGCGCGGCACGACCGGCTGCGAGCGGTGAAAGCCGCCTTGCTCGAGCAGCATTGGGATATAGCGGTCATCTACTTCGCCGCCCAGTCCGAGCGGGGCGACCCGGGCGAACAACAAAGGATCGTCTGATGCGACCGTGCCGACGGGCGCGGTTCGCCGTGTGAGGAGATCAACGAGCGCGTCGACGATGGCACTGCTGGTGTCAGGGTCGGCGATTCCGCGCTGCTCGGGCGGATCGGGAACATGTGAAATCAACGCTTCGAAGTTGTCAAGAACCGACGGATCGCCAGAAATTTGCGCCAACACTGCCAGCAGGACACCGGGATCGGCTTGAACCAGGTTGGCCCTCAACTGGTCCGGGTCCACGTCAGCCGAGACTCCGATCGGGGCGTGGGTAGTCACGGCACTCCTACCAGTCAGCCTCGTTATAGCGGATCACGCCACGAATGTTTTTGCCATCGATCATGTCTGCGTATCCGTCGTTGATGTCTTCGAGTCGGTATGTATTGGTCACCATTTCGTCGATCTTCAGTAGTCCGGATTTGTACAACCCGACCAGGCGCGGCGTTTCTACCTGTGTGTTGCCTCCGCCGAAGATGTTGCCCTTCAACGTCTTCTGCAGCATCGTGAAGAGGAACAAGTTCAGCTTGACGTCGACATCGGCCATCGCCCCCATCCCAGTCACCACACACGTGCCGGTCTTGGCAGTCAGAGTCAAGGCTTCCTCTACATGCTCGCCTCTGATCTCACCCACTGCAATGATGGTTTTTTCAGCCATCACGCCGTCAGTCAGTTCGGCCAGCGGCATGACGGCCGCCGCCATTGACTCAAACGCGTGAGTGGCGCCGAACTTCACGGCTTGCTCACGCTTGAACGCGACAGGATCGATCGCAACGACGTTGCGTGCGCCGGACAAAGCAGCGCCCTGCAATGCGCTCATCCCGATACCGCCCACGCCGACGATGACCACTGTCTCTCCAGGCTGTACCTGCGCGACGTTTGTCGCCGACCCGAATCCGGTAGGCACCGCACACCCGATGATTGCCGCGGCCTCCCAGGGAACCGATCGGTCGATCTTGACCACGGAGTCCTTGTGCACGGTGACATACGGGGAAAAGGAGCCGATGAGGTTCATCTGAGTAACGGCGGTCGTCCCGGCGTGAATCCTTTTGGTGCCATCCGCGATCGCCTTGCCGCCGAGGAGCACTGCTCCGCGGTCGCACAGCGACCGGAAGCCTTTCATACAGGGCTGGCATTGCCCGCATGCCGGGATGAACGCGAGCACGACGTGATCGCCCTCCTGGACGTCCGTGACGTTCTTGCCCACCTTCGTGACCACGCCCGCGCCTTCGTGGCCGCCTAGCACCGGAAGACCGATCGGGGTCGCTCCTGTCACCAGGTGATAGTCGGAGTGACACATGCCCGCGGCATGCAGCTGCACCTGCACCTCGTCGTGCACAGGGTCGCCTAGATCGATCTCATCGACCGCGAAGGGTGTGTTGAGCTCCCACAACAAGGCACCTTTGGTCTTCATGCAGGCGAAAGTAGTCGCTAGTGCCGTCGTGTGCGGTGTTCAGACCACTGAGCGGAATATCTTTTCTCCGCACTCCGGCACGGGTGTAAAAACATCACACCCTGACACAACGGGCCCGCGAGAACCCGGCTCAAGTCCAGCACCCGG
The DNA here is from genome assembly GCA_036558625.1 of Mycobacterium sp. Taxonomy (GTDB): domain Bacteria; phylum Actinomycetota; class Actinomycetes; order Mycobacteriales; family Mycobacteriaceae; genus Mycobacterium. Next base: position 3,840 of record DATBFF010000040.1, read on the forward strand.
AGTCCACGAATCGCCCCCAGGCGATGTCGGTCGAGTAGTCACTCGTGCACTCGGAGATCTCCGCGCTGCGCGGCGTCAATTATGGAATTGCGCAGCGCCAAGCACGCCAGGAACACCCCGTGTCCGTGTGGGGGCACCTCGCTGACACTCTGACGTTCAACGCATTGCGCGATGGCGATGGCGGTCCACTGCACGCTAGTCTGTTCCCAACTGCCTTTGCGCGCAAGGACTTCTGCGCCGCACCGTCGGCATTGCACTGGGACCATCGGCGTATCGATCAGCCGGTTGTCGATCCGAGCGGTCACGACTGTGCGCCGCTTCCGGCGGTCTTCCGGGCCAGATTCTCGTCGACCTCACGTTGCCAGGCTTCTCGCGGGCGGACGGTGTCGACTTCGTATTCGAATCGATCAACCATGTCCGGGGCGATGCCGGCGACGTCGACGTAGAACTGTTCGTACCACCTTCGCAATTGGTAGACCGGGCCGTCTTCCTCCGTCAGCAGCGGATTGTCGATGCGCGCCTTGTTCTTCCAGATCCGCACATCCTGCTCGAACCCGACTTTCACCCAGTCGCCCAGACCCACTGCAGTGGCCCTCGCCTGGTCTTCCGGCAACTCCGCAGACTTCTTGACGATGATGCCGTATTGCAGCACAAACGAATTGGCATCGATGGGATAGTGGCAGTTGAGCAAAACCGTGTGATGATCTCCGTTCTCGTAGTGATAGGTGAGATCGTCGATCATGAATGACGGCCCGTAGTACGCAGCCTTCGAGGTCGTGCCGAGCATTCGCGGTGTGCCATCGGACTTCGTCAGATCCGCACGACTTCCGCTGTTCATGTACTGGGCCGCGATGTGCCCTTCGAAGATGTTCTTGAAGTAGGTCGGCATCGAGCCGTGCACATAGAAGAAGTGCGCCATGTCGACGACATTGTCGATGATCTCCCGACAGTTGGTGTCGACAACCGTTGTGTACCAGTGCCAGTCGGTCCACCCCTCACTCTCGGCGCCCGCGATGCGAGGAACTGTCACATCGGTGGGCGGCGGGTTGCCTTCGGGGTCATTCCAGACGAACAGCATCCCGTCCTGCTCGAGCGTTGTCCACGTCGCTGTCCGCGCCAACCGCGGCACTCGCCTGGCGTAGGGAACCAACTTGCACCGGCCGTCTCCACCCCAGCGCCAATCGTGGAAGGGGCAGGCGATTTCGTTGCCTTTGACCTCGCCTTGCGAGAGGTCACCCCCCATATGCCTGCAGTAGCCGTCGAGAACGTTGATGCGCTGGTCGGCGCCACGGAAAATCACGAGCTTCTTCCCGAACGCGGATATGCCGTGCGGTGCGCCGTCGCCGAGATCTCGCACCAGGCCGAGGCAGTGCCATCCGCGGGCGAAGCGAGTGGGCACGGCGTCAGCCTCGATCTGACGAATGTCGTCTGCGTGAGGCATGGGTGGCGATCCCTTAAACTGAGTGCGATCTGGCCGGGTCTTTGATCGTTGTAGCAGTTCGCAGCCTGTCAGGGAGGCACCTGTTCCGCTCATCAGAACAGATGCGTCCGACCAGATGCCGTTCCACTGACCGGTCATCCGCGCTGCGGCCCCTGCTCCGACCCGATTTACTTGAAGCGACTTCACTGGCGCCTGCCGGCGCGCGACCCCTGGGAGAGCACACGTGAGCAACGACGTCTCGCTGGCTGAACTACAAGAATTCATCGCCGAGTTCTGGTTCCACTACGACGAGGCGCATTTCGACGAACTGTCGGCGCGGTTCGCCGACGACGTGCACTACATGAGCCGGAGCGACACCGGCGCTTGCCCGTTCGAGGAACTTCTGAGCGCGGACCTGCACGGCCGCGAGGCGACGATGGCGTGGATGGTCGATCATCGCAACGCAAGCCCTTACCCGCTGCGCCACATGGCGCTCAACATCTTCCGCAGCGGCGCTGACGGCGACGTGATCAGGGCCCGGTTCTACCTGCTTGTCTCCCATATCACCAATTCCGTTCCATTCGTGAATTCCACAGCCACCCTCAACGTGGGTGTAGCTCGTGGCCCGCGCGGACTCCACTTCACTTCGATGGAGTCCGTGCTTGACACCCAGGAGTCGGTTCCGCTGACGGACGCCGCCGGCAGCGCGGTGGCCGGCCGCTAGTCGCGTGACCGCGCGCGACACCTTCGGCGGTGGTGTTGCAGTCGTCACCGGCGCTGGCGCTGGGATTGGAGCGGGATTGGCCCGCTATGCGGCGGGGCTCGGCATGACGGTGGTGCTCGCCGACATCGATGCCGACGCGGTCACGCAGCTGCGGGACGAACTGGTTCGCGCGGGAAGCACGGCCGTCGACGTCGTGTGCGACGTGCGTGATGCCGAGGCCGTACAGAAGCTGGCCGACTTCGCTTACCGCGACATCGGTCCGGTGCGGCTGCTGGTGAACAACGCGGGGGTAGAACAGTTCGGATATCTGTGGGATACACCGATTGCCGGCTGGAATCGGTTGGTGGACATCAACATCAGCGGCGTGTTCCACGGCATTCGCGCCTTCTTACCGCGGATGCTCGACAGCGACGCTCAGGCGTGGGTGTGGAACCTGTCATCGATCGGCGGTGTCGCCGCCGTGCCGCTGCAGGCGCCGTACATCATGAGCAAGCATGCGGTTCTGGGGCTCACCGAGTGTCTGTGTCTCGAGGTGGAGTTGGCCGGTCATAGCGATCACGTTCACGTGCAAGCCGTGTTGCCGGGGGCCGTGAGCTCTAACATTTTCGAGTCCGCTGGTGGTGTCACGGAGGGCGACGTCGACGCGGCCGAATCACAACGGTCGGCGATGCTGGACATCAAGGCCGACGCGATGGACCCGATCGCCGCGGCGGAAGTGCTGTTCGAGCAGGCAGCCGCCGGACAGTTCTACCTGCTGACCCAACCGGACTACGTCGGCTCGGCAATGGCCGAACGCGCTGAAGTCCTCACGTCCCAGCGCCCTCCCGCGCTGCGCTCGCGCCGTCGCTTCGACCCCACACGGCATTGACCATCCCGCCGCTTGATCCGGACGCCGCAGCGCGTGTCGCATCGTTCGGCGAGATTGCGCCGATGCGGCAACGCGGCCTTGCGGCAGTGCGTGTGGCCATCGAGTCGGCACCCCGCCCCAAGGACATGGCGGTGATGGCGCAGATCGAACAGCGCAATATCCAAGGACCCGGTGGTCAGATTCCGCTGCGGATTTACCGGCCGTCGGCGGATCGTGTCGGCCCGGTGCTCGTGTACTTCCACGGCGGCGGCATGGTGCTCGGCTCGAACCACTCATTCGAACCGCTGGCTCGCGCACTGGCAGCGGCATGTGACGCCACCGTGGTATCCGTCGAATACCGGCTGGCTCCCGAATCGCCACCTCCCGCTCAGTTCGATGACGCCTACGCTGCCACGACATGGGTGGCGGCCCACGCCGAAGAATTGGCCGTCGACGCAACGCGTTTGGTGGTGATCGGTGATAGCGCGGGTGGCTCACTGGCTGCGGCGGTTGCGTTGGCGGCGCGGGATCGCGGGGGTCCGGCAATCTTCTGCCAGGTGTTGCTGTACCCCGGTCTCGATAATGACATGGCCGCGCCGTCTGTCACCTTGCTCGCCGACGCCCCGATGCTGACCCGCGACGACATCATGTTCATGCACGAGCTCACTGGTAAAGAATCCGGTGATGCGACGAGTGCCTACCGGTTCCCGGCGTATGCCACGGACCTGACTCGCCTGCCGCAGGCAGTCGTGGTTACCGCCGAATGCGACCCGATCCGCGACTGGGGCGAGCGCTACGCCACCCGACTCCGCGACGCCGGTGTCCAAACCACGATGACGCGCTATCCCGGCGCGTATCACGGGTTTCTGATGCGCTCAGATGCCGTCGCTCGGGGGCGGCTCGCGATCACCGAAATTGGCGGGTTATTGCGCGCGAAGTTCAGCCACCCACCGACATTTCAAACGTTCCGATCACCGGACGATGGCCGTCCATCAGCACTCCCGGGACAGCAGAATCTGGGTTAGTGGCGCCGATGGTGCCAATGAGCGGAGAAGGAGACATCATGCTCACCGACGAGCATCGCCTGGAGCTGTCCGATGTGTTGCGGCCGGCGACGCCCCCCCGCGAGATCGACAACGTCTACACCGACGATCAGCGGGAACGCCTGCTCGAGGTGGTGCGGACGAATGGCCCATGGAAGCTGATCCTCGCGCAGCACTTCGCGTCGGCCGAGGAGCTCATCGCCACCATGAGCGGGTACTTTCCCGAAGGATTTGAGCCCTCGCTGGAATTGTTTTTGACCCCGACGTTCCGCGGCTACCTCGCCAACTACGGGACCGTGCTGTATCCCGAGTTGCACGACTGCTTCTACAACGCAGAATTCTTGGAGCTGGCGAAGAGCTACTGGAAAGCCGATTACGCCAAGCCGGAACTGATGCTGTTCAACATCAACGGTCCATGTGCCAATCGCGATCCCGGACATCTGGACTCTCCCAGCTTCCGCGGCGTGCGCCACGAGAACGCGCCCACATGGCTTACTAGTGTGATGGGCAAGTCGGGTTTGTTCCAGGATTACTTGATCAAGATGGCTCAGGTGATTACCTGGTTCTCGTTGGACCCGGGCAGCGGCTTCACCTACTGGCCCGACGGTCCGCTGCGGCCGCCGCAGCGCATCATGCCGCCCATTTACAACCGCGGTGTGGTGGTTCAGAACGAGATGATGATGCACCGTGGTGAAGCGAACGGCCCATTGGGGCAACAGGTTCCGGCCGGGCTGGCTTTCGACACGGTGTTCACCGGCGACCCCGACGACCGCGACGGCTGGCTGCTGAAGAACGGCGACGACGTGATCGCCCGCCACCACACCGACGAGCTGCGGTTCCTTGTGCACTGGTCCGCAGAGGTGTTCGCCGACTACGAGGAGCTGAAGAAGAACATGGATGGCTCCGACGATCTGACAATCGAGCGCGCCATCGACATCCTGGTCAAGGACGCCAATCAGAAGGGCATCAAACTGCCGATGCCCGACAACCCATTGCACGACCCGGATTTCATCAGGACACTCAACGCCGCATACGACTTGGGTGGCCCTGCTATCTACCCGGACGAGGCGCCGATCAGCGCCTTTCAGCTCACCTGAGCTAGTCCCCCTCTTGGGCCTTGATCTGCTTCTCTACTTCGTACCAATACTCGTGCGTTGGCCAGTGGCTCTGGCCGTCACTGCTCTCGACAGCTCGAGCGAACGCAGCCTCGGCTTCGTCAAGGTCCTTCACCAATGTCAGCGCAAGTTCTCGTTCCGACGCGTAGTACCGCTCCGCCCATTTCAGCGCGACGCTGGCGTAGGCCCACGCCGGCTGTTCTTTGGTTCCCCTGGCCTCGATGGCCGCCTCCCGCAACATCTTGTCGCAATATGAAATGTGTTCTTGGAGTAGCTCCCTCAGCTTGCCCGGCTGTGAGAGGTGCCCGATGGCAACCCGCATCAAGACGCTGTGCTTGAGGGTCGGCGGATCGTATGGTGCTTCATTGGTCCAGGTGGTGATCGCAGCGAGACCAGAGTCGGTGATCTTGTAGAGTCGCCGACTGCGGATGCCCCCGTCGTGGTCGACCCGCGAGGTCACCAAACCGAGCCGCTCCAGTTTCCTCAGTTCTGAATAGATTTGGCTGTGTGCGGGACTCTGATAGAAAAACCGAATTACCCAATTGGCCCACTTTTTGATGTCGTAGCCGGAGAGCTCGTCCCTGCCGGACAGCATCCCCAACAGCGCCCAACCCGTCGCTGCTGGATCCGGTCCCGCTGGACTAACTCCCATCGCTCAAGGTTAACAACGGGCTTTCGCTTCTCCCTGGTGAAGTACCGCTGACCGGAACGGCCTGTTGAAGTTGATGCTATCGACGTCCACAGTAGGGCCGAGCGACAAGGAGCCGCGGGTGACGAAGAAGAGCGTGACAGTCGACGACTTTGAGCGTGACCGTCTGGTTTACGAACCACTCACCCAATCGGTCAGGCGTCTCATCGACGCGACGATCCGCACCGAAATCGACCGTGACACGATAGCAAGAGCCCATGCGCTAATCGATGAGGCCGCGGACGTGTTGAGTCGACAGATCATGCCCTCGTCGTTCGGTGTTCGCCACATGGAAGACGGCCGCAGCTTCGCTTGGGGCAACCTTGCGGTCGGCTTACGCAACCCGATCGCACCACCGCTTGTGGTCACGCGCGATCCGACCGGTTCCGTGCGTTGTGACGTCGACCTCGGCGCAGCGTACGAAGGTCCGCCCGGATGCGTCCACGGGGGCATGTGTGCGTTGATCCTGGACCACTTGCTCGGCGCGACGGCACATCGTCCTGGTGAGCCGGCGTTCACTGGCACCATCACGTTTCGCTATCTGCAGCCGACCCAGCTTGGACCGCTACACGCAGAGGCGAGGGTGGATCGCCATGACGGCGGCAAGACCTATGCGATCGGTCATGTGGCGGATGCCAACGGTGTAACCGTCGAAGCCGAAGGCGTCTTCATCCGGCCTCGCCCAAAGACCCGCGGTTAACCGGCCCGCCGTCTCCAACGGTAGTTGCGGCGGAGTCACGCTGCGGGTGCCTGCGGTGCCCCTGAGACGATGACCGGTTTGCCTTTGGCGTCCAAACCTCGTCCGCCGGTGGCGCCAACCTGGTGTTCGTTCGGATCGACCAGAGCCCGTAGCGGTCGCCGCGGGTGACTTCACCTACAGTTGTCTCATGCCCGCAAAATCTGATCCCGCCGAGATCGGCGACGTCGAGCCGCTGGCCGACAGCACCGCTCGGCAAGCGCGGCGCGTCGTCGCCGCTTACGCGACCGACGCCGACGAATGTCGGATCTTCCTCGCGATGCTAGGCATCGGGCCGGCGAAGAACGGGTCGTAGATGACTTCTTCCGCGGACCACGCCAGCTCGTCTACCGACCGCGGAGAAGGCTCATCGACATTTGTCGTCGTGGCCAACCGGCTGCCCGTCGACATGGAGCGGCTGCCGGACGGCAGCACCACCTGGAGGCGCAGCCCAGGCGGACTCGTCACCGCCCTCGAGCCGCTGCTGCGCCGCCAGAGCGGTGCGTGGGTCGGCTGGCCGGGCATTCCGGACGCCGACGAGGATCCAATCGTCGAAGAGGGCCTACCTCTGTACCCCGTCGGATTGAGCGCCGACGACGTCGAGCAGTACTACGAGGGCTTTTCCAACGCCACGCTGTGGCCGCTCTACCACGATGTGATCGTCAAGCCGATCTATCACCGCGAGTGGTGGGAAAGATACGTCGAGGTGAACCGGCGGTTCGCCGAGGCCGCCGCTCGCGTTGCCGCACCGAACGCCACGATATGGGTGCAGGATTACCAGCTGCAGCTCGTACCCAAGATGCTGAGGGAGCTGCGGGGAGATCTGACCATCGGCTTTTTCCTGCACATCCCGTTTCCGCCCGTTGAGCTGTTCATGCAGATACCTTGGCGCAGAGAGATTGTCGAGGGCCTGCTCGGTGCCGACCTGGTGGGGTTTCACCTACCCGGCGGCGCGCAGAACTTCCTGATTTTGGCGCGCCGACTCGTCGGCGCAAACACCTCCCGTGGTGCCGTCGGCGTGCGGTCGCGTTTCGGCGAGATCGAATACGGTTCGCGCACCGTGCGTGTCGGCGCATTTCCCATCTCGATCGACTCGGCCGAACTCGACCACAAGTCGCGTGAGCGCGCCGTCCGCCACCGTGCCCGCGAGATCCGGTCGGAACTCGGCAACCCGCGCAAAATCCTGCTGGGCGTCGATCGACTTGACTACACCAAGGGCATCGACGTTCGGCTCAAAGCGTTTTCGGAGTTACTGGCCACGGGCCGCGCCAAGCGTGACGACACCGTGCTGGTGCAGTTGGCCACGCCCAGCCGTGAGCGCGTCGAAAGCTATAAGGCGCTCCGCGAGGACATCGAGCGTCAGGTCGGCCACATCAACGGGGAATACGGCGAAGTCGGGCATCCCGTGGTCCACTACATTCACCGTCCCCTTCCCCGCGAGGAGTTGGTTGCGTTCTACGTCGCCAGCGACGTCATGCTCGTCACCCCGCTGCGCGACGGGATGAACCTCGTCGCGAAGGAGTACGTGGCCTGTCGAGGCGATCTGGGCGGCACACTCGTGCTGAGTGAATTCACTGGTGCCGCAAGCGAACTCAGCCAGGCATACCTTGTCAACCCGCACGACCTCGAAGGCGTCAAAGATGCCGTCGAGGCCGCGATGAACCAAACGCCCGACGAGGGCAGGCGACGGATGCGGGCGCTGCGCCGCCAGGTGCTGACCCACGACGTCGACCAGTGGGCGCGGTCTTTTCTCGAGGCACTGTCCGGCGACGCGCGTGACCCAACTGTGTCCGGTAACCCGGCAGCTCAGTAGGCGTCCGTCACCACAAGTTAGGGATTTGGTTCAGCGGATCCAAGATGACCGGAATCGGCAGCGGCTCCTTGTACGTGAGTGTGAACGGCGCCTTGGTCATGCTGGCGCTCAGTCCGCATACGTCGCCATGCAGAACGGTCAGGGTGCCTGCGAGAGTCGCCTGATCCCAGGCGAAGAGCCGGGTCGAATTCGCTTTGCTGCCGTCCGGGCAGTCAACGGCCCCGATATCGTCGACCCGCAACGTCCACAGGCCCCTGACCGTGTGAGCGTCGCCGTTGTACGGGGGGTCGTCGCTAGCGGGCCCGAGGTGGGGCGAGACGGTGGCCGCAATGTGCAACGTGCACCCCGCGACCACGCACGTCGGCCAGATCTGCCATGTGGCGTCCGGCATTCCCTCCTGGTGGTAGGTGTACACGCCGTTCATCGGCTCCTCGACGGCGGTCGCGGGAGTTGCGGTTCCCAGTGCGACGCCCGCGGCAAGGACCGCCGACATGAGAGCACGGCTGGAGGCCACGACGCTGAGTATCACAGGATTCCGCCTCCCCATCTAGATCGGCGTGATGTAGTTGATCAGCCAATTACCGTCGATGCGCTTGTAGTCGACCTTCAGCCGCGCGCCGTCGTAGATCGGCTGCTGGCGGTTGGTCTTGTCACTGACCGTGCGGTTGATGAACACCATCACCGATCCCGAGTTACGCTGCGCTTCCATTACTCCCACGCCAACGACGTTGGCCTGGCTGATAATTTGCCGTTGCCGAGCCTGGGGAATGATGTCGGAGTTGGCCTTCGATTCGAACTCGCGGCGATAATCGGGCGTCAGAAATCTGTACGCGTCGGTGAGGCTCCGCTCGACCGTTTGGTAGTCGTAGCCGAATACCAGCGGGATTTGCTTCTGCGCCAACGGCGCGAGCTCGTCATGGGTGACCTGGTCGGCCCGCACTTGCATCCGATCCCAGTACAACCAGCCACCCACGCCGGCCAGTGCAACGAACGCGGCGGCGAACAAAATCGCGAGGCCGGTGACAGACCAGCGAACCAGCCTCGGCATTAGTTGCCCCCGTTGGGATACTTCAGGTCATAGGCCGTCATCCCGCCGTTGTCATCCTCATGGACGATGATGCGCAGGCGGTACGGCTGCGACGGTCTGTTGTTTCCGTTCATGTCGGCTATGGTGACGCGCGCCGAGACGAGCACCGACGCGTTGTTGCTGACGGGGTCGATGCTTTCCAGTGCGGCGCCGTTGATCACGGCCTCCGAGCTGCCGCCGGTGTCATGAAATATCAATTTGAGGTTCTCGACGTTGTTGCTCCGGCTGAGCATGTCGCGCAACGGTCCGCTGGTTCCGGCGTAGAACCGGTCGACGCTGTCGGCGATGTTGGATTGCTTGAAGCTGAACATGTTCACCACGGTCTGCGTCGCGGTATCGACGAACCGCTGGTCGCGGACCTGCGTCGCCTCGGTGTGCTTTTTCTGCACCATCATCAGCGCCACCGGCGCTGCGACCGCCGCGCAAGCGACGAACCCGAACGCCAGCGCCCACAACGCAACCAGCCGCCGGTGCGCTGGCCGGCGACCCGGGCGTGAAACCGTACGGCCCTTGCGTTTTGGCGACACGCCGTCAGCGTCGGTCTGCTCGATTCGGACTGTGGTGGTTTCGGCAGTCCCGCCCTTGGCGGGCCCGGCAGCACGCGACGCGCGCCGGCGCACCGCCTGTGTGGGCGGCGAGGGTGCAGCGCTCATCAGACCTGCCTCGGATCGAGCATGAGATCAACCCAACTTTCCTGTGGCCGCATGTTATCGGCTCCCGGTGCGTACACCCCCGCCCCGCCCGCGGGATCGGTGAACACGCCGGTGTGCTGGTCATACGTTGTGTACGCGGCGCCGCTGGCTACCGGCGGATTCACCGCTGCAGGCGGCAGGTCCGCGGGGTTCGGCGGCGGTGGGGGCCCCGGCGCCGGCCCGGGCGGCGGCACCACAGGAGGGAACGGCCCCGGCGACAACGGCGGCGGCTGCGGATTGGCCGGCGGCGGCCATGCGTCCGGATACGGCGCCGGTGGTATCCACGCCGTCAACGGGGGCGGCGGCCCGTTGTCGTTGGGCGGCGGGATGTACGGCCACGGCTGATGCGGCGCGGGGCCGGGCCCGGGCTGCACACCCGGCGGGACCGCGCCGGGCGGAACCGGATAACCAGGATCCGGGTCGGCTTCTGGCGGTATGTACGGGAACTTGTTCGGCGGCAACGTGTTTCGCGGGTCGAGGACCGGCGTGCCAGCCGGCACCGGTGGGCCGCGCCACGGGTTGTTGCCAACCGGGACGTACCCCTTCGGGTCACGGCAGAGCTGAACAGTCGGCGCGCGCTTACCCGGGAACTCCTGGCACGGGTAATTCCTCGCACCACGCACCACGGTCGGATCGTTTTGCGGCACTTTGCAGTACATGTTCGTCGGAAGGTCGCGCAGCGTGGTGTCTTCGGGTGTCCGAATGAACTGCGGCGGCAGAAATCCGGTGCTACACGGCGGCGGATCATTGACGACGAGCTTGAAGTCCTGCTTGGCCCCTTCCTCGATGGGGAGCTGGCCGGCGATCGTGACAAGCGCCGCCTGCACGGCAGGGAAGATGACAAGCACCTGCTCGATCGACTTGTTGTAGATCACGCCGATACGGCCGAAGTTCGCGAGGTTGGCGGCCAGCATGGGAAACGACGGGCGGATGCCGCTGAAGGTCGCGTTGGCCTCGTCGGCAGCGCCGGGCGCGTCAGTCAGCACCGCCCGAAGCTGCGGGTCGGCTCTGGTCACTTCACTGGTAAGCCGGGCGAGACCGTCGGCCAGGGACCGGACGTCGTCGCCGCTGCGGATCTGCGCCTCCAGGAACGGACCCGCCTGGTCGATCAACCGTGACGTTTCCGGCCAGCTTGCGTTGGCCTCGTCGACCAGCAGCCGTGCCGAGGCAAGGAGCCGGGCCAGCTCGGGACCGGAGCCGGCGAACGCCTTGAATGTCTCGCGCAGCAGATCCTGCAACCTGGTGTTGCTGACCGTGCTTACCAGCTGGTCGGCTTTGCGCAACAGGTCGGCAATGTCTTGCGGTATCGCGGTGCGATCCTTACCGATTCGCGCGCCGCCTGCCAGCAACGCCTTCGACGGGTTGCTGGGCGGCACCAAGTCGACGTACTGCTCACCCACTGCCGAGACGCTCTTGACGGTGGCCGTCACGTTCTCGGGAATCTTGACGTCGCTGGATAGGCGCATGCGCGCGACCACACCGTCAGTCGCCAGTGAAACGTCCTCGACTCGGCCGACCGTCACGCCGCGGTATGTCACGTTGGCGTTCTTGTACAACCCGCCACCGTTGACGAATTCGGCGCTGATCCGGTAAGCACCGATCCCCACCTTCGCCGGAAGGTGGAGGTAGAAGATAGCGATCGCGCTGACGCTGAGCACGGTCACGACGGCGAAGATCGTCAGTTGTATGCGCGCCAATCGGTTCATCAGCTCGGCGGCACCCCCTGGCCGGAAGCGGTGCCCGGCGGAATCTTGAACGGATCTGCAGCCTGCCCGGACAGGTTCGCCATCGACCCGACCAGCCAATCCGGTGGATTGACGAGGTCATTCAGATGTTTCATGTTCGGGTCGAAGAACGACGTGGTGAAGATCGTCTCGCCGAGGCGGCGGATGGTCAGGTCGAAGACTTCGAAGACATTGAAATAGTCGCCCCTGGCGACCCGAGGCACGGCGTGCGCGGGGAACGGGAACGTCACCAAGCTGTCCAAGTCCGATACCAAGTCCGCGCGGTTGTCATTGAGCGGTTTGATGACGGCGTAGGCATCGATCAAGTCCTTGGCCAGATCGTCTTTGCTCTCAGACAGAACGTGCGAGGCCACTGTTGCCAACTTGCCCAGCGCGGCGAAAGCCTCGACGATGTTGGCGCGGTTGTCGTTTAGTACCTGCAGTGCCTTCGGCAGGGTGTCGAGGGCGCGGCTCAAACTGTCCTTGTGGCCGGCCAGGACGGCGGCGAAGCGGTTCAGGCCTTCGGCTGTTGCGATGATGTCGTTGGTTTGCCGATCAAACGAGGCGGCCAACTCCGCGAGCCGCGGAATCAGATCGGCGAAGCTGCCCTGCCGGCCGGCGACGGCGGCGTACGCCTCGTTTGTGATGTCTTGCAGCGCACCGAGATTGCCCCTGTTCACCACGACGCCAAGCGCGGACAGCAATTCTTCAGTGGTTGGATAACGGCCAGTTTGGTCCAGGTGAATCGTCGCACCGTCGCGAAGTTGGCCGACCGCGGGTTGGCCTACTGGGGGTTTCAGATCGACGTGCAGGGACCCCAACAACGACGTCTGCGCCACTCTAGCGGTGGCGTTGGCCGGTAGTTTGACATTCTTGTCGAGCGAAAGCTGCACGGCCGCATAGAAAGTGCCGTCCGGTCGCTGTACCGCACTGACGCCGGTGACGCTGCCGACCGTGACGTCATCGACCATCACCGGGGAGTTCTGGGGCAAGGTCGCCACATCGGGCACCTGGACCGTGATCGAGTATGAGCCCGGACCGTGGCCCGCGGTACCCGGCATGTTGAGTGAGTTCAGCCCACCGAACTGGCAACCGGCCAGCAGCAGCGCGCCGGAGCCAATCGCCGCTGCACGTCGTCCGGCGCGTGTGCACTTGAGGCCCAATCCTTTTCGCGTCATCCGCCGGCCCCCGGCTGTTGCGGTGACACGGGCTGCATCGGCGGGACACCTTCGGCGGGATAGTCGCCGGGCGCCGCGACGACCGGTCCCGGTGGCGGTGCGCCGGCCGGCGGTTGCGGTCCCGGTGGCGGAACGACCGGGCCGAGGGTGTATGGCTGTGCGGGTGGAGGCGGCCCCGGAGCGGGCACGGGCGGCAGCAGAAGCTGCGCGGGATCCGTCCCCTCACCCGCGCGTGGCGGCGTCCTGCCCGGCGACGGTATCCACTGCAGGTAAGGAATGTACGTCTTCGCTTTGGCCTCGGTAGCCGGGGTGTCGTAGATGACCTGGCCCTTGTACGCGGTGATCGTGTTGATCGGATGGCTCATGAAAGGCGGGTAGTTCGCGGCCAGGCGGCGGAATACCGGAGCCATCCGCTCGCGGCAGATCTCGGTCCGCTTGTAGTTGTCGAGGGTGCCGGCCGCGTCGAAGATGCCGCAGATGAACTGCACCGGGTTGGCGAACTCCGGCAACCCGACGAGACCGGCGGCCGAGCCCTGGGCCGGGTCGTAGATGTTGTAGAAGTTCGCCAACGCGTTGGGGACCACATGCAAGATCTGCTCGATGTCGTCGCTCTGCTTGGACAGCAGGGTCGTGAAGTCGGAAAGCTTGTTGACCTGACCGATCAGCGCGTCGTTGTTGTCGTGCAGGAAGCCGCGGATGTCGGACAGGGCTTGGTCGAGCGTGCCCAGCGTGGTGTCGAGGTTGGTGGAGCTGTCGGCGAGGACTTGTGAAACGGACGCCAAATGCCCACTGAATTGCACTATCTGGTCGTTGCTCTTCGACAGGGCGTCGATCAGGATCGACAAGTTCTTGACCGTTCCGAACAGGTCCGTGCGTGAGTCCCCAAGCCGACCAGCGGTCTGCGACAACTCGCGCAAGGCCTTTCGGAACGAGTCGCCGTTGCCGTCGAAGGTGTCGGCAGCCTGGTTCACGAACGCGCCGAGCGGGCCCTGCATTTCGTCTGCCTGCGGCCCGAGCTGGGTACTGATCTTGGTCAGCTCCGCCTTGACGTCGTCCCACTCGACCGGAACCGCCGTGCGATCCAGCCCGATGGTGCCACCATCGGCCATGGCCGGGCCGCCTTTGTAGGTCGGGCTGAGCTGAATGAACCGTGCCGCAACGATGTTCGGTGACATGATCACCGCGCGCGCGTCTGCCGGCACCTTCACGTCGTCCTTTACCTGCATCGTGATCTTGACGGCGTCGGGGCGGGGTTCGATCGACTTGATCGAGCCAACCGGCACACCGAGGATGCGCACGTCGTCACCCGGATACAGCCCCACCGCCGAGGTGAAGTATCCGACGATCTTGTGTCCCCCGCGGCCGGGCCAGAGCACGTACACGCCGCCGATCAGCGCCACCAGCAGAGCGGTGATGACGCCGTAACGCACCCATCGGTTCTCGGTCATGGCGACTTCGGCTCGATGATCATGCGCTGGGTGATGAACCCGCGCAGGTAGTCTGCCAGGCTGTCGGGAAGCTTGCCAGGCTGGAAGTAGAGGTCCAACAGCACTTCCTGCAGCGCCGTGCCGGGCAACGAGTTCGGCAGGTTGACCGTGAAACCCGGGGCGGAGCCTACCGATTCGCCAAGCGCTGTGGCGTAGGGTGGCAGACGCTTGAGTGCTTCGCTGATGTGTTCGCGACGTTGGAGCAGGTTGTCGAGCACGAGGTTGAGCTTGTTCAGCGCCGGTCCGAACTCTCGGCGGTTGTCGGCCACGAAGCCCGAGATCTGACGGGAGACGGGTTCGATCCCGGAGATCAACTGGCTTATCGCCGCCCGACGTTCGTCGAGCGCTGCAAACAGCTGATTGCCGTCGACGACAAGCTGATTGACCTGGCCGGCCCGGTCGGCGAGCACCTTGCTGACCGCCTTCGCGCGAGCCAACAGCTGTGCCAGCGCCGCATCGTTG
The DNA here is from genome assembly GCA_036558625.1 of Mycobacterium sp. Classification (GTDB taxonomy): domain Bacteria; phylum Actinomycetota; class Actinomycetes; order Mycobacteriales; family Mycobacteriaceae; genus Mycobacterium. Next base: position 18,856 of record DATBFF010000040.1, read on the forward strand.
GCGTTGATCGCCTTGGACAATGCGGTAACACCGTCGAGCGCTTGGCGCAATTGCGGTGTGGCGTCGTGCAACGTGTCGGTCAACACTCCCAGCGCGTGCGTGAATTGCTCCTTGTCAAGTTCGCCGCTGTTGTGGCCGAGATCCTGCAGTGCCTCGTTCAACGTGTACGGAGTCGTCGTACGAGCCAGTGGGATCGTTGTCGACTCCCCGCCGCCACGTGGGGTCACCGCCAGTGACTTTTCCCCCAATATCGTGTCGATCTTGATCGCGGCCAGCGACTGATCTCCCACCTTGACCTTGCGATCGACGGTGAAGTCCACCTTTGCGGCGTCCCCGGCCAGCGCCAATCCGGACACTTTGCCGACGGTGATGCCCGACACGGTGACCTCGCTTCCCGGCGAGATGCCGCCGGCATCAGCGAAATACGCCTCATACGCCTTGCCCTGGGGGAAGAACGGCAACTTGCTGTACCCGAACGCCACCACCACCACAAAGACCACTACCGCGATCCCGAAGATGCCAGTGCGAAGCGTCCTATCCACGGTCGGAACACCGTCCTTTCGAAAGGTCCGGTTGTTCGTTGAATGGGATGACGATGTCGCTGTCCGACGGATGGGAATTCGGCGTTCCCGGCGGGCCGATCGACGGGCCGTTGATCTTGAGCCTCGTCTCGCAGATGTAGTAGTTGAAGTAAGCGCCATACGCGCCAAGGGAATTCAGCCGCAAGTAGTTCTCCGCCAACGGCTCGATCACTCTGTTGACCTCACCCTTGCGATTGTCGAACTCGGTGGCCAACGGCCGGACGTTCTCCAGGACGCCCTGAATCGGCCGTCGCGACTTAGCCAGCAGGTCCGTAAGGTCGTTCGCCGTAGAAGCCAAAGGGGGAATTGCTCCGGCGATCGGGTCGCGGCCCTGCGACAGGCCGGTGACCAGTTTTTGCAGCTTGTCGATGCTGGCATCGAAGTCTGCGCTCTTGGAATCGACGGTACCCAATACCGTGTTCAAGTTGTGGATCACGTCGGAGATCACCTGATAACGGTCGGCCAAGGTCTGCGTGAACGAACCAGTGCTGGACAGCAGATCCGACAACGCGCCGCCCTGGCCCTGCAACAGCTCGATGATCGCGTTGCTGAGCTGATTGACCTTGTCGGCCTCAAGCCCTTTGAGTACCGGGCGCAGACCACCCAGCAAGGCATCGAGGTCCAATGCCGGCTCTGTGTTCCGGAGGTCGATGGTGCCTCCGGGGGAAAGCTTGCGAAGTTCTCCGGGCCCCGAGTCGATCTGGAGAAACCGGTCGCCAGTGAGGTTTTCGTAACGGATCAGCGCGCGGGTCGAGGTGTACATTTGATACTTCTGGTCGACCGAAAAAGCGACGTCGACGGTGGTGTCGGGATTCAACTTGACGCCCTCGACCCGGCCGACGTCGACCCCGGCGATGCGCACCTTGTCGCCGCCCTTGAGCCGTGCAGCATTGGCGAAGGTGGCGTGATAGCTGTTGCTCGACGAAAAGCGGAACTGACCGAAGACCACCACCAGGCCTGCGGAGACCAGCAGCATCACCACGGCAAATATGGTGACCTTGATCAGAACCCCTCGCTGACCCATCGCTACCGTCTCTTCTTCGCGCAAGCGCTCATCAGAAATCATCCCGTTCGGCGTACGCACCATAGAACAAGAACTGCAGTGTCGAGGGCGCGTCCACTTGCACTTCGGTAAACGGTTCGTACGGGATGTAGGCGTTGTCGCTGACCAGGAACGGCGACTTGAACCAGGAGCCGCCGAACTGCTTGCTGGGAAGGTTGGGCAATCCGCGACAGTTCGGTCCGCCGGATGCGTTGACGATCGGCAGGCTCTCCGGATAGGTGTACGTCGGCACGCCCAGGATGAAGCTGGAATTGACCATTGCGCCGGGTTTGAGGCCGCCGAGGACGCGGCTGGTCCGGTCGGCCAACCGCTTGATGCCCTGGATCAAGCAGCCGTACTCCGGCGAATAGTCGCCGAGCACCTTCAACGGCGCACGTAGCCGCTGGATCGCGGCGATCAAGTCATTCTCGGCCGGCGCCAGGGTCTCATATCCGTTGTTGGCCACGCCAATTGCGGCCAGCAGCGCCGCGTTGAGGTTGTCCTTCTCGTCGATGATGGTGTTGTTGATCGCGGGAACATTGTCGATCACCGTGGCAAGGTCCGGCCCTGCGTCGCCGTAGATGGTTGCCACCTGGCCGGCCTGTTGGATATCCGACTGCACCGCAGGCAGTTTCGGATTCAATTTCGACAGATACTGGTTCAGGCCGGCCATCGTGGCGCCGAGATCGTCGCCGTGGCCCCGTAATCCCTCGGCGATCGCAGACAACGTCGCATTCAGATGGATCGGGTCGATCTTGTGCAGCAGGTCGACCAGGTTCTGGAACAACGTGTTTGCTTCCACCTGCACCGCCGACGCCTGCACGTGCGCGCCGGGGCGCAGATTCGTGCCCGAGGGTTTGGCGGGCGGAATGAATTCCACCGACTTGGCGCCGAAGATCGTGGTGCTGGCGATGTGCACCACCGCATTCGAAGGGATGTACCGCAGCTGACTGCTGTCGATCGCCAATTTCAGCTGGGCCTGATCGTTGGCGTATCGGATGTCTTTGACCTTGCCGATCTGGATGCCGCGGTATTTGACTTTGGCGTCGCGGTCCATCACCAAGCCCGCTCGAGGCGACGTCACCGTCACCGAGTCGGTGGAAGTGAAGGCGGCGGTGTAGCCAAGGTAGGCCAGCACCGTGAAGCCGACGATGACCACCGCGAGCGCCAACGCGGCGATCCTGATGGCCCCAGTCCTGGACACGGTGCGTCCTCCCCTATCCCGAGAGGTTGAAGTTACCGGACGCGCCGTACACGCCGAGGGAGATGAACAAAGTGATGATGACGACCACGATCAGCGAAGTACGCACCGCCTGACCTACTGCGATGCCAACGCCGACCGGACCGCCGGACGCGTTGTAGCCGTAATACGTGTGCACCAACATCACCGCGATCGACATCGCGATGGCTTGTAGGAATGACCACAGCAGGTCGGTCGGGATCAGGAACGTGTTGAAGTAGTGGTCATACAGGCCGCCGGACTGACCGTTGATATAGACAGTGGTGAAGCGCGCCGCGAAGAATGCCGCGAGTACCGAAAGGGAGTACAGCGGGATGATCGCGATCAGGCCCGCGACGATCCTAGTCGACACAAGGTACGAGACGGAATGTATTGCCATCGACTCGAAGGCGTCGATCTCCTCGGATATCCGCTGGGCACCCAATTGCGCCGTGGAGCCGGCACCGATGGTCGCGGCGAGTGCGATGCCGGCGATGACCGGCGCGACGATGCGGACATTGAGGAAGGCCGACAGAAAGCCCGTCAGCGCCTCGATGCCGATATTGCCCAGAGACTCGAAGCCCTGTACGGCAACCACCCCGCCCGAGGCGAGCGTCAGGAACGCCGTGACGCCGACGGTGCCGCCGATCACCAGCAATGCGCCCGCCCCCAGCGTCATCTCCGCGATCAGCCGCACCGTTTCCTTGCGGTAGCGCGTGAGAGCGTTCGGAATGTAACGAATTGACTCTGCGTAGAACAGTGCTTGCTCGCCGAAGTTGTCGACGGCTCCCGGCACTCCGGCGAAGAGGCGCCGCAGCCGGAGACTGATGTCGTAACTCATCGGTGACTACCGCCCCAGCACCCGCACGCCGATCGCGGTCATCAACACGTTGATCACAAACAGACAGACGAACGCGTAGACCACGGTCTCGTTGACCGCGTTGCCGACGCCTTTGGGGCCACCCTTGACCGTCAGGCCGCGGTAGCAGCCGACCAGTCCCGCACAGACGCCGAACAACAAAGCCTTCACCTCGGCCAGCACCAACTCGCCAAGGCCGGTCAGCACCGTCAGCCCGTTGATGAACGCGCCGGGATTCACGCCCTGCAGAAGCACCGAGAAGACATAGCCGCCGGAAATCCCGATCGCGCAGACCAAGCCGTTCAGCAGCACCGCGACGAACGTCGACGCCAGCACGCGCGGCACCACCAGCCGGTGGATCGGGTCGATGCCCAATACGCGCATCGCGTCGATCTCCTCGCGGATGGTGCGGGCGCCCAAGTCTGCGCAGATCGCCGTGGCGCCGGCACCGGCGACCACGAGCACGGTCACCACCGGCCCCAGCTGCGTGACCGTGCCGAACGCGGTGCCCGCCCCGGAGAGGTCAGCGGCTCCGATCTCGCGCAAAAGGATGTTCAGTGTGAATGCCACCAACACGGTGAACGGAATGGCCACCAGCAATGTCGGCACCAGCGAAACGCGGGCGATCATCCACGTCTGTTCGAGAAACTCGCGGAACTGGAACGGCCGGCGAAACGAGGCCCTGAAGGTGTCGCCCGCCATTTCGAAGAACCCGCCGACGGCCCGTGCGGGAACCGCGAGCTGATCCTTCACTCGGCCCCCTCTGCGGGCGTAGGGCGGTCTGACGGAATTCCGGGCGAAGCCAGGAAACTGGCTGCTCCCGCGCTTTTCCCGCCCCTCGATCGGATGTGACGCTGTGTGAGCCGGATCATACTAACTAGAACACGTTCGCGGTGTCAAAGATCGTGAATCGTGACAAAAGTCCCTCGTTTGTCCAGTTCACAGCGACTTCGCAAGCGCGGTTCTGTAACGTGTTCTAGCTGTAAAGGCGGCGCCGGTTGACGCTGCCGTCACCCCGCGGACCCCATCAATCCGGTCGCGGCGAACGTCACCTCCGGATCCCGGCCAGCAAAGTATTTCTGCATCGTCGCGCTGAGGTCCTCAGGCGCCCAGGCGGCCCCCTGCGCAGTGAATCGGTGTTCGGCCTCGGGCGCGGCGACCAGCGTCACCGACGGCCCGTAGACGATGAAGACCTGCCCGTTGACGTCCTGCGCCGCCGGCGACGCGAGGAAGCGCACCAGCGTCACGACGTGCTCGGGAGACAGAGGGTCGATGCCACCCTCGGCAAGCTCGGGCGCCTCGCCGAACACATCGGCGGTCATCGCGGTGCGGGCCCGCGGACAGATCGCATTCGCGCACACGCCGTAGCGGCCGAGCGCACGCGCGGCCGTCAGCGTCAGGGAGGTGATGCCGGCCTTGGCCGCGCCGTAGTTCGCCTGACCGACCGGACCGGAAAGCCCCGCTTCCGACGACGTGTTCACCAGCCGGCCGTAGATATGACCGCCCGCCTCTTTGGCCTTCGCCCGCCAGTACGCGGCGGCGTTGCGGGTCAACAGGAAATGACCGCGCAGATGCACATTGATGACGAGGTCCCACTCCTCGTCGCTCATGTTGAACAGCATCTTGTCTCGAGTGATACCGGCATTGTTGACGACGATGTCGAGGCCGCCTTCGCGCTCGGCGGTCGACACCAACTCATCAGCCGTGGACCGCTGACTCACATCACCGGCCACTGCGACCGCCTTGCTGCCCGCAGCCTTGATCTCGTCGAACACATCGGAGGCGTCCAATGCCGCGTCGATGTCGTTGACCACGACGGTGGCGCCGGCTTGGGCGAGACCGATGGCCTCGGCTCTGCCGAGACCCGCGGCGGCGCCCGTCACCACCGCGACGCGCCCGGACAGGTCGTCGGAGCGAGGCTCGTCCGAGCGACCATCGGACTTTGTGTTCCCGGATGCGCTCAACTTATGAATACCTCTAGTCCTTGTGAAGCAGCGCGGCACGCGGGCATTCGGCGATCGCCTGCTCGGCGAGTACCTCCATGTCGGCGGGCACCGGATCCTTCTTGACCACCGCGTAGTCCTCGTCGTCGAGTTCGAACAGGTCTGGCGAGATTCCCACGCAGATGGCGTTGCCCTCACACCGGTCGCGATCGACTTCCACTCGCACGACAACCTCCTAACACTTACTTCCACGGCACTTGTGTTGACGCACGACCCACAATACGACCGACCCGAGAAGCATCTGACGAGCACCGCCGCTGGACCCCAAGACTAGAACGTGTTACAACCGGGGTGGCCGCTGGGTAGCTACACGAGGCAAAGGACGAGGCGATGCGGATCGGCTACAGCCCCGAGCAAGATGAGTTGCGGCGCGAGCTGCGGTCCTACTTCACCCAACTGATGACGCCCGAACGGGTCGATGCGCTGAGCTCCGGCGAGGGCGAGGTGGGCACCGGCAACGTCTACCGAGACACCGTCGCCCAGATGGGTAAGGACGGGTGGCTGACACTCAGCTGGCCCGAGGAGTTCGGCGGCCAAGCCCGTTCACCGATGGACGCCTTGATCTTCACCGACGAGGCTGCGATCGCCGGCGCGCCGGTGCCGTTCCTGACGATCAACAGCGTCGCCCCGACGATCATGGCGTTCGGCACCGACGAGCAGAAGAAGTTCTACCTGCCCAAGATCGCGTCGGGCGAGCTGCACTTCTCGATCGGATACTCCGAGCCGGGTGCCGGCACCGACCTCGCCGCGTTGCGTACCACCGCCGTTCGCGACGGCGACGACTACGTGATCAACGGCCAGAAGATGTGGACCAGCCTGATCGCCTACGCCGACTATGTGTGGCTGGCGGTGCGGACCAACCCGGAAGCCAAGAAGCACCGCGGGATCTCGATGCTGATCGTGCCGACCTCCGCCGACGGCTTCTCCTGGACGCCCGTGCACACGATGGCGAGCGTGGACACCAGCGCCACGTACTACGAGGACGTCCGGGTGCCGGTGACCAACCTCGTCGGCGAGGAGAACGGCGGCTGGAAGCTGGTGACCAACCAGCTCAACCACGAGCGCGTCGCGCTTGTGTCGGCGCAGCCAATCTTCGTGGCGCTGGGGGCTGTTCGCGAGTGGGCACAGAACACCAAGGACATCCACGGGTCGCGGCTGATCGATTCGGAGTGGGTGCAGCTGAATCTCGCCCGCGTGCACGCCAAGGCCGAGGTGTTGAAGCTGATCAACTGGGAGCTGGCGTCGTCTTCCGGAGCTTCCCCGTCGCCGGCCGACGCGTCGGCGGCGAAGGTGTTCGGCACCGAACTCGCGACCGAGGCGTACCGGCTGCTGATGGAGGTGCTGGGCACGGCGTCGACGCTGCGGCCCGACTCCCCGGGTGCGCTGCTGCGGGGCCGGGTCGAACGCATGCACCGCGCATGCTTGATCCTCACGTTCGGCGGCGGCACCAACGAGATTCAGCGCGACATCATCGGGATGGTCGCGCTCGGCTTGCCACGGGTCAACAGGTAAGGACGGGCAATGGACTTCAGTTCGACCGAAGCCGCCGACGACTTGGGCGGCCTGGCACGCACGATCACCGAGTCGGTGTGCACGCCGGAACGTCAGCGTGAGCTGGACAAGCTCGAGACCCGCTTCGACCAGGAACTGTGGCGCAAACTGATCGACGCCGACGTGTTGAGCACGGCCACGCCGGAGTCGTTGGGCGGCGGTGGGTTTGGTGTACTGGAGCAGGTTGCGGTGCTCGTCGCTCTGGGTCGCCAGTTGGCCGCGGTGCCGTATCTGGAGTCGGTGGTGCTCGGTGCGGGTGCGCTCGCGAAGTTCGGTTCGGAGGGGCTGCAGACACAGTGGGCGGCACCGGCGGTGGCCGGAGAGAAGATCTTAACCGTCGCGCTGGACGGCGAGATGGGTGAAGGCCCGGTGCAGGCCACGTCAAGCGGATCCGGCTATCGGTTGACAGGCAGCCGCACCCAGGTGGGTTACGGGCCCATCGCCGACGCCGTCCTCGTCCCCGCCGAAACCGATTCCGGCGTCAAGGTTTTCGTCGTCACTGCCGCTGACGGTGGTGTGTCGGTCGAGGCGCTGAACACGACCGGCCACGGGAGCGTCGGCCGGTTGGAACTGGGGGGCGTCGAGGTGGGCGCTGGCCGGGTGGTCGGAAGCGAGGACGTCGTGCGCTGGCTGACTACCCGTCAAACCTTGGGCCGCACTGCTTTTCAGCTCGGAGTCCTCGAAAGGGCATTGGAGTTAACGGCCGAATACGCGCGCGAGCGCGAACAGTTCGACAGGCCGATCGGCAGCTTCCAGGCGGTCTCTGCCCGCCTGGCCGACGGCTACATCGACATCAAGGGCCTGCGTCTGACGCTTACCCAAGCCGCGTGGCGGCTGTCCGAGGACCTTCCCGCAGACTTGGAGGTGAGCACCGCGGCGTTCTGGGCCGCCGACGCCGGCCACCGGGTCGCGCACACTACGGTGCACGTGCACGGCGGGGTGGGCATCGACACCGACCATCCGGTGCACCGGTACTTCCTCGCCGCCAAGCAATTGGAGTTCGCGGTAGGCAGCGCGACCGGGCAGCTGCTGCGCATCGGCCGGGAACTGGCCGACACGCCGGCTTGAACCCGCGGACGGGAAGTGAGCTTCCCACCGTAACGTCGCTGGTAACGCCGCTTGTCGACGTCGACGATCGTGGTGTGTTCTTTGAAGGCTCGTTTACCAGCTGGCGCGAGCACATTCAGCAGGGCGCGGCAGTGGCCGCCGCGCTGCGTGAGCGCCTGGATCCAACGCTCCCGCCGCACGTGGGCGTGCTGTTGCAGAACACACCGTTCTTCTCCTCGCTGCTCGTGGCGGCTGCCTTGGCCGGCATCGTGCCGGTGGGCCTCAACCCCATACGCCGCGGCGCCGCGTTGAAACGCGATGTGCGGCATGCGGATTGCCAGCTGGTGCTGGCCGACGCGGCGTCCGCGGCGGTCGTGGGTGACATCGACCACATCGACGTCGACTCGCCGCTATGGTCCGCCGAGGTCGACGGGCACAAGGACGCGCCCGTGGCCGCACGCGAGGCCGCACCATCGGACACGTTCATGCTGATCTACACCTCGGGAACCAGTGGCGACCCGAAGGCGGTGATCTGCAGCCATGGCAAGGTCGCGATCGCGGGTGTGACGATGACGCAACGGTTCTCGCTCGGGACCGATGATGTCTGCTACGTGTCGATGCCACTCTTTCATTCCAACGCCGTGCTGGTGGGCTGGGCGGTGGCACTGGCTTGCGGTGGCTCAATGGTGTTGCGGCGCAAGTTCTCCGCATCGCAGTTCCTGCCCGACATCCGACGCTACGGCGCGACATATGCGAACTACGTCGGCAAGCCCCTGTCGTATGTATTGGCCACACCGGAGAAGCCCGACGATGCGGACAATCCGCTGAAGGCGGTGTACGGCAACGAAGGCGCGCCGGCTGACGTCGAGCGCTTCGCCCGCAGGTTCGGCGTCGTCGTCACCGACGGATTCGGTTCGACGGAGGGCGGGGTGGCTATCGCACGCACACCCGAAGCCCCGCCCGGATCGCTCGGCCCGCTGCCCGACGGGACCGACATCATCGACGTGGACACCGGTGAGCCGTGCCCGCCCGGGGTGACGGGCGAGTTGGTGAACACCTCGGGCGCGGGAAGGTTCGAGGGCTACTACAACGATCCCGAAGCCGACGCGGCGCGCATGGCCGGCGGCATGTACCACAGCGGTGATCTTGCGTATCGCGATGAGAACGGCTACGTGTACTTCGCGGGCCGGCTCGGTGACTGGATGCGCGTCGACGGTGAAAACCTCGGTGCCGCACCTATCGAGCGGGTGCTGCTGCGCCACCCGGACGTGGTGGAGGCGGCGGTCTACGGCATACCGGCGCCCGACGTCGGTGATCGCGTGATGGCGGCGCTGACGCTCGCCGAGGACGCGTCGTTTGATCCAGAAGCTTTCCGTGAGTTCCTGGCGGCACAGCCCGACCTTGGCCCCAAGCAGTGGCCGTCGGTCGTGCGGATCAGCACCGCCCTTCCGCGCACCGAGACGTTCAAAGTGATCAAGCGTCACCTCGCCGCGCAGGGTACCGATTGCGACGACCCGGTCTTCGAGATCGCGCGGTCGACCTAGCCAACCTCGCGCTGAGACTGCTCACAGATCGCCGAAAGGGCGCAAATCGCGATCCCTGAGCAGTCTCGAGGCCGACATTCACGTAGGCCCGGACGCGTGGTGCATCCGGGCCTACGTTGGACGGGGCTATTAGTACTGGGACTGCATGAACGCCTGATGGCGGTGGGTCCACGAGGACTCGTTCCACGGGATGTTCTGGGTGGCCGGCGGCCTCGGCGAGTACGACGGGGAAGTCCTGAGGTCCGGCGACGTGTCGGTCTGCGCCTGGCTGGCGGTGGCCGTGCCGATGGCGATGAGCGCGGGGGCTGCGGCCAGGACCGCGCCTGCAGCCGCTCGGCGGATCCATGTGGTGGTGGTGTTGGTGGTCATCTGAGTTCTCCTGTGTGTGTTGGTATTCCAGTTGGTCTGCCGGTGTGTTCCGGCGTTACACCAACTGTGCCGCGGCAGGCGGGAGGAGTCAGTCCGCCGACCAGCCCCCGGACTGGATGAATTGGGGGTCCCCCAATCGGTGGACCCAGCCCCGATGGCGGCGTGCCGATATGTTGACCTGATGCAGATCGGGGTCGTTTTTCCTCAGACGGAGCTCGGTGGGGACGTCGGCGCGGTGCGCGCTTACGCCCGCGGAGTCGAGCAGCTGGGATACGCGCACTTGCTGGCCTACGACCATGTCGTCGGTGCGGACCCGACCATTCACCAGGGCTGGGACGGGCCGTACGACGTGCACACCACCTTCCACGAACCCTTCGTGATGTTCGGCTACATCGCCGCGGTCACCGACCTGGAGCTCGGCACAAGCGTGATCATTCTTCCGCAGCGCCAGACCGCCCTAGTCGCCAAACAAGCCGCCGAAGTGGACTTGTTGACGAACGGACGATTCCGGCTCGGTGTCGGAGTCGGTTGGAACGCAGTCGAATACGAAGCACTCGGCAAGGACTTCTCTGGTCGCGGAGTGCGCAGCGAGGAGCAGATCGCACTGCTGCGACGGCTGTGGACGGAACAGATCGTCACGCACGAGGGGCCGAGCGAGACGGTGACCGGAGCGGGAATCGCGCCCCTGCCCGTGCAGCGGCCCATTCCGATCTGGATCGGCGGCGCTTCAGAACGCACATACCGCCGCGCCGGCCGCCTCGCCGACGGCTGGTTCCCGATGATGGTGCCGGGCCCGAAGCTCGACGAGGCGAAGGCAGTCGTCGAGGCCGCGGCGCGCGAGGCCGGCCGTGACCCGACCGCCATCGGCATGGAGGGCCGGGCCACATGGGATGGCGGCGGTGTGGGGTCCGTCGTCAAGCATGTCGAGCGCTGGCGTAGCGCGGGTGCGACGCACGTGTCGATCAACACGATGCGCGCCGGCTTCTCCTCCGTTGACGATCACCTCGCCGCGCTCGGCCGGGCTGCCGAAGCGCTCGCTCTTTAGACATCGGCGTTCAGCTGCCGCTGCCCCAAGCCTTAGCCATCTGTCTCGCGAGTGGTCGTCGCCGGACAACCCGCCCGCCCTTGCCGGGGCGCCGACTTCGGTCGTGCTCGTCGAAGTGATGTGATGTCCGCCGAGCCGAGAAGATCACGGACACAGCGCGTCGGCGATGGTGTTCGACAGCCACCCCGAATAACGCCGCAGGGTCCAGCCCCCGTCGTCGCGGGTGCCGGGTCCAGCTGGTTTCCATGCGACGGCGTTGTGGTTGCGCGCGGCGTTTGCGGGTTTGCACTACGACGTTCACCGCGCCGTCACCGAGGACGCCCTCGTCGTCGTCGACACTACGATGAACGGGCGACATGTCGCGCCGTTCGTGATCTACCTCGACGACAGTGCGATCGACACCGCATTTCCACCCACCGGCAAAACGTTCGCGATGGCCCAAACACATTGGTTCCGAATGCAAGACGCAAGGTCGGCGAGCATTGGGCGATCCGAACGGCTAGCCGAGAGCTCTTCGTCGTGCCGCGCTCGGCCGTGCTGAGAAGCTCGCTCTCTATCCACCGGCTATGTCGTCGAGCCGTTGGGTCGCGGCCTCGAAACCGTTGACCAGATCCGCGATTATCTCTGCGACGGGCCGGATTTCGTTCATCCGGCCGACGATCTGGCCGACGGGCATGGCGACTGCGGTCGGGTCGGTCGACGCGTTCATCCGCTGATGCGCCTCGCTGACGAGGATGTTCTGCAACGGCATCGGCAGCGGCTCGGGTGCGTCGGGCGCATCCCACGCATCCGTCCACCGGCTCTTCAGCAGTCTCGCAGGCTTGCCGGTGTAGATCCTGCGGCGCACGGTGTCACTGGACGTTGCGCTCAGCAGCGCTTGCTGGATTACCGACGTGCCGGCGTCGGTGCGATGCCCGAGGTCGTACTCGGTCGAGGTGAGGAACGCCGAACCCATCCACACCCCGGACGCGCCGAGTGCCAGCGCCGCCGCGATCTGCCGACCCGTGCCGATCCCGCCGGCCGCCAGCACCGGTGCCCTACCGTCAAGGGCGTCAACGATTTCCGGCCACAGCGCCACCGAACCGATCTCGCCGGTGTGGCCACCCGCCTCATGCCCCTGCGCGACCACGATGTCCACCCCGTTTTCAACATGCAGTTGCGCATGTTTGGCGCTGCCCGCCAGCGCCGCGACCGGTACGCCCGCCGAATGGGCTTGGTCGACGACGTCGTTCGGCGGCGACCCGAGCGCGTTGGCAATCAGCTTGATCGGATGCCGCAGCGCGACCTCGACATGTGAGCGGGCGACCGAGTGCAGCCAGCCGAGCACACCTTCGTTGCGCTCCTGCTCGTCGGGCAGCGGCGGGATGCCAAGATCGGCAAGCGTTTTCGCGACGAATTCGCGGTGGCTCTGCGGGATGAGCTTGTCGATATCGATGGCTGAGCCCTCTTGCGGAACTTTCGCCGGCATGACGACGTCCACGCCGTACGGCCTGCAGTCGGTGTTCTCGTCCATCCACTGCAGGACCGCTTCGAGGGCGTCGGGCTCGTTGAATCGCACGCAACCCAGCACTCCCAGCCCGCCGGCCTTGCTGACCGCAGCCGCCACTTTCTCCGACGGTGTGAAAACAAAAATCGGGTAGTCGATGCCGAACCGGTCGCACAGCTCGGTGCGCATCATCAGGTCTTCGCGCTTGCGTGTCTGCTGCTGACGTCGTCGGCCGGACGCACCTCGGTCTGTTCTTTGGCCCACCGGTAATCCGGCTTGCCCGCCGGAGACCGCTTGACCTCTTCGACATACCAAAGCGCCCGCGGCACTTTGTATCCGGCGATCTCAGACCGAACGAACGCATCGAGGTCGGCCAGCGACGGGCGGCTTCCGGGCCGCGGTTGGACGACGGCGGCCACGCACTGGCCGTACCGTGCGTCGGGGACACCGACGACGAGCGCGTCGAACACATCGGTATGACCCTTGAGCGCCGCCTCGACTTCTTCCGGGTAGACCTTCTCGCCGCCGCTGTTGATCGAAACCGAGCCCCGGCCGAGCATGGTGACGGTACCGTCGGCCTCCACTTCGGCGTAGTCGCCCGGAATCGCGTAGCGCACACCGTTGATCGTCTTGAACGTCTCCGCGGTCTTCTTCTCGTCCTTGTAATAGCCGACCGGGATGTTGCCCTTCTTCGCGATGACGCCGCGCACCCCCGAGCCGGGCTCGACCTCGTTGCCGTCGTCGTCGAGGACGACGGTGCGGTGGTCGATCGTCACGCGCGGTCCGCCCATGTGGTGCTCGCCCGCAGCGACGATGCTAGTGCCGCCGAAACCCGTCTCCGACGAGCCGATCGAGTCGGTGATCACCCGGTTGGGCAGCAGTTCGAGCAGCTTTTCCTTGATGCTCGTCGAGAACAGCGCCGCGGTGCTGGCGAGTAGGAACAGCGACGAGAGATCGTAGTCGTTGTCCTTTGTCAGTGCGTCCAGCAACGGCCGCGCCATCGCGTCGCCGGTGAAGAACAGCAGGTTCACCTTGTGGTCGTGAATCGTGCGCCAGACCTCGTCGGCATTGAATTCCGGTGCGAGGACGGTGGTTTGGCCGGCGAACAATGACATCCAGGTGGCCGATTGGGTGGCGCCGTGGATCATCGGCGGGATCGGGTACCGGATCATCGGTGGATTTGCCGCGGCGGCCTTTGCGAGGTCGTACTCGTCTTTGACGAATTCACCTGTGGCGAAGTCGGTTCCGCCGAACAGCACTCGGTAGATGTCCTCGTGGCGCCACATCACACCCTTGGGGAATCCGGTGGTACCACCGGTGTAGAGCAGATAGATGTCGTCGGCGCTGCGCTCACCGAAGTCGCGTTCTGGGGAGCCCTGCGACAGCGCGTCGTAGAACTCAACGCCGCCATAGCGCTGGAAGTCGTTGTCACTACCATCTTCGACGACAAGGACCGTCTTCACGTTCGGGGTGTCGGGCAGCACGTTGGCCACCCTGTCGGAGTACTGCCGCTCGTGCACCAGCGCCACCATGTCGGAATTCTCGAACAGGTAGCGCAGCTCGCCCTCGACGTAGCGGAAGTTGACGTTGACCAGGATGGCGCCGGCCTTGATGATGCCGAGCATCGCGATGACGATCTCGATGCGGTTGCGGCAGTACAGGCCGACCTTGTCGTCCTTCTTGACGCCGTGGTCGATGAGGTAGTGCGCGAGGCAATTGGCCTTCTCCTCGAGCTCGGCGTAGGTGATCTGCTCGTCGCCGCAGATCAGGGCGACGCGGTCAGGTACGGCGTCGATGGCGTGCTCGGCAAGGTCGGCGATATTGAGGGCCACGGTCCCAAATTAGAACGTGTTACATTTCCTGACAAGTTTGTGTGGAAGGTGGATGCCGATGAGCGAGTCCAAGCAGGAGCCCGATGCCATCATTGAGCAGCGCGGACACACCCTGATCCTGACGCTGAACCGGCCCGAGGCGCGCAACGCCCTGTCGACTGAGATGCTCTCGATAATGGTCGAAGCGTGGGACCGCGTGGACTCCGATCCGGAGATCCGCTCCTGCATTCTGACCGGCGCCGGCGGCTACTTCTGCGCGGGCATGGACCTCAAGGCGGCGACTGCGAAACCGCCCGGCGATTCGTTCAAGGACGGCAGCTACGACCCGTCGCGCATCGACGCGTTGCTCAAGGGCCGCCGACTGACCAAGCCGTTGATCGCGGCCGTCGAGGGGCCGGCGATCGCCGGCGGGACCGAGATTCTGCAGGGCACCGACATCCGGGTGGCTGGCGAGAACGCGAAATTCGGTGTGTCCGAGGCGAAATGGAGCCTGTACCCGATGGGTGGCTCGGCCGTGCGGCTGCCGCGCCAGATTCCATACACCTTGGCAGCCGACATCCTGTTGACCGGTCGGCACCTTTCAGCAGCCGAGGCCAAGGAGATCGGGTTGATCGGCTACGTCGTACCGGACGGGCAAGCGTTAGCGAAGGCGCTGGAGATCGCCGAAACGGTCAACAACAACGGGCCGCTCGCGGTGCAGGCGATCCTGCGCTCGATCCGCGAGACGGAGGGCATGCCGGAGAACGAGGCGTTCAAGATCGACACGCAGTTCGGCATCCAGGTGTTTCTGTCCGACGACGCCAAGGAAGGCCCGCGCGCGTTCAAAGAGAAGCGCAAGCCGAACTTCCAGATGAAATAGCGCTCCCGTTTTTCCGCGAGTGTGCGTATCTGCTGGTCGACACACCGAGGTATCACCTGCATCTGCGCACGCTCGCGGCCTGACGAGTGTGCGTGAAATCGGGTGCGTTCCGGCGTGTCGACCAGCAGACACGCACGCTCGCGGTACCGGGGGCTTGCTGGCTAAAGCGGTTTTGACGGGGTGAAGCGCACCGGCATCTTCTCCAGGCCGCTGACGAAGTTCGCCGGCCGCAGCGGCAACGGCTCCTCCGATGCCAGCCGCATGTCCGGCAGCCGTTGTAACAGGCGCGTCTGCATGATCGACAGCTCAAGGCGCGCAAGCTGATTCCCAAGGCAGAAATGCGTGCCGAAGCCGAACGCCATGTGGTTGTTCGGGTACCGCTCGATGTCGAAGCGCTGCGGGTCGTCGAACACCTTCTCGTCGAAGTTCGCGGATTCGAACAGCAGGATGACCTTCTCGTCCTTCTTCAGCTCCGTGCCATGAAACGACGTATCCGCGGTCATCGTGCGGGCCATGTTCTTCACCGGTGCCGTCCAGCGCAGCATCTCTTCGATCGCGTTGGGCAGCAGACCGAGGTCGTTGACCAGCCGCTGGTGCTGGTCGGGGTGGCGCAGCAGTTGCGCCGTGCCGCCGGAAAGAGTGTGCCGGGTGGTTTCATCGCCGCCGATCAGCAGTAGCAGCACCTCAGTGACGATCTCGTGATCAACGAGCTTCTCCCCGTCCACCTCGGCATGCACCAGCACGCTGACCAGATCGTCGGTCGGCTCCTTCTGACGCGCCGCGATCATGCCCATCATGTACTCGGTGTAGGCCGCAAAGGCGTCCATCGAGACCTGAAAGTCGGCCTCGGCCGTGGTGCTGCTCAGCATGCTGACCATGTCGTCGGACCACTTGAGGAACATCTCGCGCTCCTCGGGCAGCACGCCGAGCATGTCGCCGATCACCGCCATCGGCAGCGGCGCGGCGAGGTCCCAGACGAAGTCGCACTCGCCCCGCTCGCACACCGCGTCGATCAATGTGTCGCACAACTCGCGAATGGACTGCTCCCTGTCCTTCACCCGCTTGCGAGTGAAGCCGGCGTTGACGAGCTTGCGCCGCAACAGATGTGCGGGGTCGTCCATCGCGATCATCATCGGCGGAGCTTCTTGGTCCGGTCTGATGCCGCCGGCGTTGGAGAACAATTCGGGCTGCCGCTCGGCGTCGAGCACCGCCTGGTACGTCGCCACCCCCGCGAGGCCGTTGCGGTCCCGGAAGACCGGCTCGTTCTCGCGCATCCACTTGTAGACCGCCCGCGAGTCGCCGGCGTAGAACGCGCCGTCGGTGAGGTCGACGTCGGGCTTCGTCGCCTTCGGCGAAGCCGAAGAAACAGAATCCGTCGTCATCGGCCGACCTCCACCACATGAGCGTCGCGGAACGACATCTCGACGTTGCCAACGGAACTGGACACCATCGCGCGCTTGGGCAGACCCAGAGATGCGAGCTCCTTCGCGTAGGGATGGTCACCGAGCCGCACCCTCGCCCCGCCCAGCCGGTAGCGCACATCGGTGAGTGACATCTCAAACGGGATCTCGCGCGTCACGCCGTCGCGGTACGAGTAGCTGCGCTGCGCCTGTGTGCGCGAAGTAAACACTGACGGGACCGGAAGCCCAAGGCTGAAGTCCATGCCGGCCACCAGCTTGCCGTCGACACTGATGTCGAATCCGAACTTACGACCGTCGCGAATCGTGAAGTCGGCCATGACTTTTGGGAAACCCCAAATTGTAGTGCCCGCCTCCAAGGTGAACGCCTGGTCGACCGGGAGGTGATGAATGAAGGCGCCGGCCGACTGCAGTGCGCGCAGCCCGCTCGCATTCGAGCCCGGTGGGTTCACCATCACGTTGGTGCCGTATTCGTAGTACTGGCCCAAGTCACCGTCGATGTAGTGCATCAGCATCAGGATCACCACCGCGCGCCCGGGACGGTACCGGCAGACCTGAAGCCCGCTGTAGTCGATCATCCGTTGGGCGGCGTCGGCGTCCACCGAGAACATCGCCAGGTGCTGCTGCGCCTGGCGAATCTTCACGGGCATCGTGAGGACCGTCCCGGCAATAGTGTGCTGCGAGACTGACGGCGATGAGCCACTCGGGCGAAGAGCATCGGACATGGCGCTCACTGTAGAACGCGGCTCTAAATCAGCGCGGCAAGGTCGCGAATTTGGTCGGCATCACGGCCCGTCACCACCATCATCGTGACCCCGGCGGCCTCCCACACCGCGACCTGCTTACGTACGTAGTCGATGTCGCCGACGATCGCCGCGTCGTCGACGAGCTCGTCGGGAATGATCTTCGCTGCCTCGTCCTTGCGCTGGCTGCGGAAGAGCTTCGTCACTTCGTCGACGACGTCCGCGTAGCCCATCCGCCGGTAGACGTCGGCGTGGAAGTTGGTGTCCTCGGCGCCCATTCCGCCCATGTACAGCGCGAGGAACGGCTTCATCGCCTCGAAGGTGGCGGCGCGATCGTCGGTGATGACGATGTTGGCCGTCGCGCAGATCTCGAAGTCCTCCCGGCTGCGGCGCGCGCCCGGGCGCGCGAACCCCTCGTCGAGCCATTCGTTGTAGGTGTCGGCCATTCGCGGGGTGTAGAAGATCGGCAGCCAGCCGTCGCAGATCTCGGCGGCAAGCGCGACGTTCTTCGGCCCCTCGGCACCGAGCATGATCGGGATGTCCGCGCGCAGCGGATGGGTGATCGGCTTGAGGTTCTTTCCCAACCCGGTGGTTCCGGGACCGGTCAGCGGCAGCGGATAGTGCGGTCCGTCGCTGGCCACCGGCGCTTCGCGCGCCCACACCTGCCGGACGATGTCGATGTACTCCCGTGTGCGGGCCAGCGGCTTCGGGAACTTCTGCCCGTACCAGCCCTCGACGACCTGCGGCCCGGATACGCCCAGCCCGAGGATGTGCCGCCCGCCGGACAAGTGGTCCAGCGTTAACGACGCCATCGCGCAGGCGGTCGGGGTGCGCGCGGAAAGCTGGACCACCGACGTGCCCAGCCGCATCCGGCTGGTCGCCGCTCCCCACCAGGCAAGCGGTGTGAACGCGTCTGACCCCCACGCCTCGGCGGTGAAGACGGTGTCGAAGCCCGCCTCCTCGGCGGCGGCGACCAGCTCCGGCACGTTCGTCGGGGGCTGCGCGCCCCAATATCCGAGTTGAAGTCCGAGCTTCATCCGACCGCCTTCCGACGCATTGTTGCGAGTAAACTTAGAACCTGTTCTACTCGATGCTGTGACAGCCAGCCAAAGCCGCCCGGCCTCGATAGATCATCACGATCCGCCACTTTCAGCGCCACTGAAACTGTCCTTTGACTACACCCGTTCGGTCGGGCCCGTGCTCGGCCAATTCTTCACCGCCCTGCGTGAACGTCGCGTCGTCGGCGTCCGCGGCTCCGACGGACGGGTACACGTTCCGCCTGCCGAGTTCGACCCGGTCACCTACGAACGATTGACCGAGATCGTACCGGTGGCCAGCGTCGGGACCATCGTGTCGTGGAGTTGGCAGGAGCACCCATTGGAGGGCCAGCCGCTCGACCGGCCGTTCGCGTGGGCGCTGATCAAGCTTGACGGTGCGGACATCCCGCTGCTGCATGCCGTTGATGTGGGAGCTGCCGGTTCCTCAGAATCCGTCAGCGCCGGTGCCCGGGTACACGTGCACTGGGCCGACGAGCCGGTGGGTGCGATCACCGACATCGCCTACTTCGCGCTCGGCGACGAGCCGGAAGTCGTGGACGACACCGCCGACGACCGCGATCCGGTGACGATGGTGGTGATTCCGAGCAGCATCGAAATCCAGCACACCGCATCGCTCGCCGAGACTGCGTACCTCAAGGCGCTCAAAGAAGGCAAGCTGCTCGGTGCGCGTACCAGTAAAGACGGAAAGCTGTATTTCCCTGCCCGCGAAGCGGATCCGGCCACCGGCAAGGTGCTCGACGAGTTCGTCGAACTACCCGACAAAGGCACCGTGACGACGTTTGCGATCATCAACATCCCGTTCGAAGGCCAACGAATCAAACCGCCGTACGTCGCGGCATACGTGCTGCTCGACGGCGCCGATATCCCCTTCCTGCACCTGGTTTCGGACATCGATGCCAGCGAGGTGCGGATGGGCATGCGGGTCGAGGCGGTCTGGAAGCCCCAAGAGCAGTGGGACTTCGGCATCGACAACATCGAGTACTTCCGGCCAACCGGCGAACCGGACGCCGACTACGACACGTACAAGCACCACCTCTAGAAAGAGTCCTGATGAGCAGAGATGTAGCTGTGGTCGGCTTCGCTCACGCGCCGCATGTGCGTCGGACCGACGGCACCACCAACGGCGTCGAGATGTTGATGCCGTGCTTTGAGCAGATTTACGACGAACTGGGGATCAGTCAGGGGGACCTGGGATTCTGGTGTTCGGGATCATCGGATTACCTTGCCGGGCGGGCTTTTTCGTTCATCTCTGCCATCGACTCGATCGGAGCGGTGCCGCCGATCAATGAATCGCACGTGGAGATGGACGCCGCGTGGGCGCTCTACGAGGCCTACATCAAGGTGCTGACCGGCGAGGTCGACACCGCGTTGGCCTACGGATTCGGCAAGTCGTCTGCGGGCATTCTGCGCCGGGTGCTGGCCTTGCAGACCGACCCCTATACCGTCGCGCCGCTCTGGCCGGACTCGGTGTCACTCGCCGGGCTGCAGGCTCGGCTGGGCCTCGACGCCGGCAAGTGGACAGCCGAGCAGATGGCGCAGGTGGCACTTGACTCGTTCGCGGTGGCCGAGAGAACAGACTCGGAGAAGTCCGCCAAAAACATCGACGAGCTGCTGTCGCGCCCGTTCTTCGCCGACCCGCTGCGCCGCCACGACATCGCACCGATTACCGACGGTGCTTCGGCTATCGTGCTGGCGGCCGGTGATCGCGCCCGCGAGCTGCGCGAAAACCCGGCGTGGATCACCGGTTTCGAGCACCGTATCGAGACACCGGTGCTGGGTGCGCGGGATCTGACCACATCACCGTCGACAACCGTGTCGGCACAGGCCGCGACCGGAGGTGACGCAGCATCGATCGAGGTGGCCGAGATCTACGCGTCATTCACCCATCAGCATCTGATTCTCACCGAGGCAATCGGGCTGCCGTCGAGTGCGAAGGTGAATCCGTCCGGGGGAACGCTGGCGGCCAACCCGATGTTCTCCGCCGGCCTGGAGCGGATCGGCTTTGCCGCCCAGCATATTTGGAACGGTTCGGCGTCCCGGG
The DNA here is from genome assembly GCA_036558625.1 of Mycobacterium sp. Lineage (GTDB taxonomy): Bacteria > Actinomycetota > Actinomycetes > Mycobacteriales > Mycobacteriaceae > Mycobacterium. The sequence continues at coordinate 39,553 of DATBFF010000040.1, forward strand.
TCCTGGCGCATGCCACCAGTGGTGCTGCGTTGCAACAGAATCTGGTCGCGGTCATGGAGGGTAAGTGATGAGCCGCTTGCGCGAAGAGGAGAGCATCTAGCATGGCGGGGCAACTAGCGGCCGTACTGGGCACTGGGCAGACGAAGTACGTCGCCAAGCGTCAAGACGTTTCGATGAACGGCTTGGTGCGCGAGGCCATCGATCGAGCGCTGGGCGACTCGGGATCGACGTTCGACGATATCGACGCGGTCGTCGTCGGCAAGGCACCCGACTTCTTCGAAGGCGTGATGATGCCAGAGCTGTTCATGGCGGACGCGATGGGCGCCACGAACAAGCCGCTGATCCGGGTGCACACCGCAGGGTCGGTGGGCGGCTCGACTTCGATCGTCGCAGCCAGCCTGGTTCAGTCTGGGAAGTACCGCCGCGTGCTGACAATGGCGTGGGAGAAGCAGTCGGAATCGAATGCCATGTGGGCGTTGAGTATTCCGGTGCCATTCACCAAGCCGGTCGGCGCCGGCGCGGGAGGGTACTTCGCTCCCCATGTACGGGCTTATATTCGGCGCGCAAACGCGCCGACGCATATCGGCGCGATGGTGGCAGTCAAGGACCGACTCAACGGTGCCAAGAACCCGTTGGCGCATCTGCACCAGCCTGACATCACGCTCGAAAAGGTGATGGAGTCGCCGATGCTGTGGGACCCGATCCGCTACGCCGAAACCTGTCCGTCGTCGGACGGCGCGGCGGCGATGGTGATCGGTGACGAGCAGGCGGCCGATGTTCGGGTCGCAGACGGTCACCCGGTGGCGTGGATCCACGCCACCGCGTTGCGCACCGAGCCGCTGGCTTACGCGGGTCGTGACCAGGTCAATCCCAAAGCCAGTCGCGACGCGGCGGCGGCGCTGTGGAAAGCGGCGGGAATCACGAACCCGATTGACGAGATCGACGTCGCCGAAATCTACGTGCCGTTCTCGTGGTACGAGCCGATGTGGCTGGAAAGCCTGGGATTTGCGCCCGAAGGCGAGGGTTGGAAGCTCACCGAGGCAGGCGAGACGGCGATGACCGGTCGTATCCCGTTCAATCCGTCCGGCGGTGTGCTGTCGTCCAATCCCATCGGTGCGTCCGGCATGATCCGCTTCGCCGAATCTGCGATCCAAGTGATGGGCAAGGGCGGAGACCACCAGATCGAGGGTGCGCGCAAGGCGGTCGGGCATGCCTATGGCGGCGGGGCCCAGTACTACGCGATGTGGGTGGTCGGAGCCGACAAACCATGAGCATGAAGTACACCGTCAGCATCGCGATGGGGCCGATCGACCAGCTGCTCGAACTCGCCAAGACCGCAGAGGAGTTGGGCTTCGACGCGATCGCGCTACCGGACTCGCTGTTCTACATGGAGAAGCAGTCCGCGGACTACCCGTACACGCCGGACGGGTCACGGATGTGGGGTCCGGATACGCCGTGGGTGGACCCGCTGATCGCGGCGGGCGCAATGGGTGCCGTGACGTCGACGCTGCGCTTCTACACCAACGTGCTCAAGCTTGGGTCCCGCAATCCGCTGCTGTTGGCCCGTCAGGTCGCCTCGGTGGCCAACCTGACCGGAAACCGGTTCGGGTTCGGCGTCGGGATCGGCTGGGCACCTGAGGAATTCGAGTGGTGCGGGGTGCCGTACAAGCGTCGTGGAGCCCGCGTCGACGAGATGATCGACGTCATCAAGTTGGTGCTCGACGGTGGAATGGTCGAATTCCACGGTGACTTCTACGATTTCGACCGGCTGCAGATGAGCCCGGCGCCCAGCGAATCAGTGCCGTTCTACGTCGGCGGGCACACCGACGTCGCGCTCAAACGCGCCGCCCGTGTCGGTGACGGCTGGACCAGCGCGATGATGAAGGCCGAGCAACTGGCCGAGACGATCCGCACACTGAACAAGTACCGCGAGGAATTCGGGCGTGCGGATTCGCCGTTCGAGTTCCAGGCGGTCTGCATCGACAAGTTCGGTGTCGACGGGCACCGCGAGCTCGCGGAGAGCGGTGTGACCGATAACATCGTGATCCCATGGCTCATGGACGGTTTCGGCTTCGACGCATCACTGAAGGACAAGCAGGATTCGATGAAGCGATTTGCCGACACCTACATCCACTCAGGGTGGCAGACGGCATGAACGCGGCGCACATCGCGGGCCGGCGTTCGCGGGAAGCGGCGATGGCTCACGACAAGGACACCTGGCTGTCGCTGTTCGCCGACGGTGCGATAGTCGAAGACCCGATCGGTCCGTCGCACTTCGATCCGGAGGGGGAGGGTCACCGCGGCAAAGAAGCCATCGCCAAGTTCTACGACATGGCGATCGCGCCCAGCGACCTGACGTTCAACTTCGAGAAGTCCTATCAGTGCGGCAACGAGGAAGCCAATGTCGGCAACATCGTCATCCTGTCACACGGGTACGAAGTCGTGGCCGAGGGTGTGTTCACGTACAAGGTCGACAACGAGGGCAAATTGGTTGCGCTGCGGGCCTATTGGGAGCTCGACCGCGCCACCAAGTCCGCCCGCAAGGTCTAGTGCGACAACCGCTCGGCGGCTGACGTCGCCAACCCGAACGTGAACCGCTTCGCGCGCCGGGTGGCGTCGGCAACAAACCGCCGCGAACCCGTTACCGAGCGCACGGAGACGGGATCGCCGACTCGGACGGTGCCACTCCTGACGACCCAGCAATAGCTTCCGAGGCAGCGCTGTGCGCGAGCAGCGACCGCCCGGGTGATTCGGCGATCGACGTCGATTCCGGGTTGCGCGCGACTGGGAATGACGCAGCGGATCGTCGGCATCACCACTTCGAGAATCACGTCACCAAGCGTGAGATGCGCTCCGGTCCAATGAGATTCTGGTAGACCGTCGGCCGGATCATCAAGCGAGACAAGAACATTCGGGCGGAAGCGACGCACATCCAGGTCCGCGCCGACCTCCGTGCTGATGGTCGCCAGGCTGGTCTGGCTCAGAACATGGACAGGAGCCAGATCCACGAACATGCCTGGTGGCGTCGAGTAGCGGGCGACGGTGAGCAGATCGGACACCCGCAGCATCGAGATATCGGGCAGCTTCTCGTCTTCGGAAACGCCGAAGTCGGTGCGCAGCGACGCGATCGATGTGTTGGCTCGCTCTTCGCTGCTCAACCGGTGCAGGCTGGTGTCATCGGCCGGCGGCAGCGACGTCAATGCGACATCGCGGCCGGCCAGTTCCGACAGTTTGGCGTGCACCGTGTCGTCGCTGCTGGAGAGCTCCGTGCCATCAGGGAACGTGATCGCGACCTCGGGCACATTGCCCGGGCCCGCATCCGCGGGAACGGGATCGACATATCGGGCGGTCGCGGTCAGCAACACCGGCAGGCGCCGCGCCGACGCCGTGACGTCACGTTCGAGGTCGCGAACAGCCCACAGTCGGTCGGCGTGCACTCCGCGGGGACTGATGTCGACCTGCTCGGCCTGCTGCCCACCCAGAGACTTGACCGGGTATCGCCACAGCTGAGCGACGTTGCTTGCTGCCATCTCACGACGATAGCCCTATTCGAGCGGCGCCAACCCTTCGCGATAGCGGCGGGCCAATGCCTGGTATTCACCGGGGTTCACGTTCACCCACATCTCTGCGCCGGTGCCGGTGATCGGGCCCTTGACCTTCGCCGGGGCGCCGGTGACGAGCACCTCGTCGGGGATCTTGGTACCGCCGACGACGAGAGAATGCGCGGCGATCAGACTGCGCGACCCGATCACCGCGCCGTCGAGCACTGTGCAGTGGTTCGCGATCAGCGCCTCGGCGCCGACGTGCACCCCGTGGATGCAACACATGTGCGCGATCGTCGCGCCAGGGCCGATGTCGGTCGGAATGCCTGGCGGACCGTGCAGCACGGACCCGTCCTGCACATTGGCGCCCTCACGGATGACGATCGGCGCGTAGTCGGCGCGCAGCACCGCGTTGAACCACACAGACGCACCAGCCTGCACAGTCACGTCACCGATCAGCACTGCAGTGGGCGCGATGAACGCGTCGGGATGTACTTTCGGCGATGAGCCCTCGAACTCGAACAGCGGCATAGGACACATATACATCACCAAGTCCAGCGCTTATTGCGAACCGGCGCCGCAAAACTGTA
>DATBFF010000041.1:0-25228 GCA_036558625.1 Mycobacterium sp.
ACCCAACCTCGGTGTGGTCGAGCTCACGCTCGCGCTGCATCGGGTGTTCGACTCTCCGCATGACCCGATCGTCTTCGACACCGGCCACCAGTCCTACGTGCACAAGATGCTGACTGGCCGCTGCCACGAATTCGACACGCTGCGCAAGAAGGACGGCCTGTCGGGCTATCCGAGCCGTGCCGAGAGCGACCACGACTGGGTCGAATCCAGCCATGCGTCGTCGGCACTCTCGTACGCCGACGGCCTCGCGAAGGCGTTCGAGCTGACCGCCCAGCGCAACCGTCACGTCGTCGCCGTCGTCGGCGACGGAGCGCTCACCGGGGGCATGTGCTGGGAGGCGCTGAACAATATCGCGGCGGCCGGACGCCCCCTCGTCATCGTCGTCAACGACAACGGCCGCAGCTACGCACCGACCATCGGTGGCTTCGCCGAGCACCTGGCGAGGCTGCGGCTGCAGCCGGGATACGAACGGATGCTCGAAAGCGGCCGGCGCGCGGTGCGTGGCATGCCGGTGATCGGCGAACTGGCGTACCAGGCGATGCACAGCATCAAAGCCGGCATCAAGGACGCCCTGGCTCCGCAGGTGATGTTCACCGACCTCGGCATCAAGTACGTCGGGCCGGTCGACGGCCACGACGAACACGCCGTCGAGGTCGCTCTGCGCAGCGCGCGCGGCTACGGCGGCCCGGTGATCGTGCACGTCGTCACCCGCAAGGGCATGGGTTATCCGCCCGCCGAGAATGACGAGGCCGAACAGATGCACTCGTGCGGCGTCATCGACGTGCACACCGGCATGTCGACGTCCACGGCCGCGCCGGGGTGGACGGCGGCGTTCGCCGATGCGTTGGTGGCCTACGGCTCGATGCGCCGCGATGTCGTCGCGATCACCGCCGCGATGCCCGGCCCGACCGGGCTCGCCAAGTTCGGGGAGCGCTTTCCGGGCCGGCTCTTCGATGTCGGCATCGCAGAGCAGCACGCCTTGACGTCGGCCGCCGGGCTTGCGATGGGTGGTATGCACCCGGTGGTGGCCGTCTACTCGACGTTCCTGAACCGGGCGTTCGATCAAATCATGATGGACGTCGCGTTGCACAAGCTGCCGGTGACGATGGTCCTCGACCGGGCCGGAATCACCGGCAACGATGGCGCGAGCCACAACGGCATGTGGGACTTGTCGATGCTCGGGATCGTCCCCGGTATCCGGGTCGCCGCACCGCGTGACGCCGCCCGGCTGCGCGAGGAACTGGGGGAGGCGCTGGGCGTCGACGACGGCCCGACCGCGCTGCGGTTCCCGAAAGGCGATGTGGGCGAAGACATTCCGGCCGTGCGACGAGTCGGGGTGGTGGACGTGCTCGCCGAGCCCGCGGCGGGGCTGTCCGACGAGGTGTTGCTGGTGGCGGTCGGCGCGTTCGGCGCGATGGCGCTGGCCGTCGCGGACCGGCTACGCGACCAGGGCATCGGCGTCACGGTCATCGACCCGCGTTGGGTTCTGCCGGTACCGGACGCGCTGTGCGATTTGGCGGCCGGGCACAAGCTCGTCGTCACGCTGGAAGACCACGGCGTCGCAGGCGGTGTCGGGTCGGCGGTGTCGGCGGCCTTGCGGCGTGCGGAGATCGATGTGCCGTGCCGTGATGTCGGGGTGCCGCAGCAGTTCCTGTCGCATGCATCGCGCAAGGAGGTGCTCGCCGGCGTCGGGCTCACCGACCAGGACGTGGCACGGCAGATCACTGGCTGGGTGGCGGCGCTGGGGTCTTCGGATGCCGTCGCCGAGACTGCATCCAGCGAGCAAGAGTACGAGTAGACGCCTCGGCGTCTTGAGCGCGTGAGGTCCACCGGAAGATTGCGCCCACGGCTGTGCCTCGGCCTAAATCGCGACCGTGGCTGCAATCTTTGGCGCGAAGGCGTAGCGGCTAGTTGAGCGCGGCAGTCAGCGCTGGGACCACGAGCTCACACTGCCACGGCCGTGCGCCGCCCTCGCGTAGGAACGCCTCGACGTCGGTGTTGTGCACCCAGTCCCAGCACAGTCTGCGCACCAGATCGGGCGACACCAGGTTCTCGGTCGGCACGCCCACCTGCTCGGACAGCTCAGCCAGCGCGTCCCGTGCCGCCTGCAACCGATCTGCTGCCTCTGGCTTGCGGCGGCGCCACCGCGAGACTTGTGGCGGACCGCTCGACGACTCGGGCGACGTCGGCGGCTCCGGGTTGTCGCGGGCGCGGGCCAGCGCGGCCAGCCAGGTCTGCGCGCTGCGCCGCTGCTTGGGTCCGCCGAAGACCGGCAACGCGGTCAGGTCCTCGGCGGTCTTGGGGTCGGCAACCGCGGCGGCCACGATCGATGCATCCGGCAGGATCCGTCCCGGTGCGATGTCACGGCGACGGGCGATTTCCTCGCGGATCGTCCAGAGTTCGCGCACGGCAGCCAGCGCGCGCGGGTCGCGCACCTTGTGGATGCCCGAGGTGCGTCGCCAGTCACGCCGCGGCGGCGCCGGCACGACCGTGCGGACGTACTCGAACTCTTCCGCGGCCCAGTGGTCCTTGCCCTGCTCGGCCAGCACCTGGGCCTCCGCCTCGCGCAGGTCGGCCAAGACCTCGACGTCCAGCGCCGCATAGTTCAGCCACGCCGCCGGCAACGGCCGCTTCGACCAGTCCGCGGCGCCGTGGCCTTTGGCCAGGCCCAAGCCGAGCAGCCGTTGCACCATCGTCGCCAGGTTCACCCGGTCGTAGCCGGCCAGCCGTCCGGCCAGCTCCGTGTCGTAGAGCGCCGGCGGACGCATCCCGAGCTCGGCCAGGCACGGCAGGTCCTGATCGGCCGCGTGCAGAATCCACATCTCCGTGGCGAGCACCTCGGCGATCGGCCGCAGCCGCTGGACGGGATCATCGTCGCCGATCGGATCCAGCAGCACTGTCCCGGCGCCCGCGCGCCGGATCTGGATCAGATACGCGCGGTTGCTGTACCGGAAGCCCGACGCGCGTTCCGCGTCAATCGAGAACGGGCCGCGGCCAGACGCTAAACGCGTTGCAGCGGAATCGATTTCGTCCGAAGTAACCGTCAGATCCGGTACGCCCCCGGCCGGCTGCAAAAGCGGTGTCGGCTCCGGCTCGGCCGCTTCCGAGCTCGGCTGCTCTGCCGGCGTGCTCACGCCCTCGTACGCGAGCCCAGATCGGTGACACCGACCGGCGGCAGACCCGCGGCATGCTCGAGCACCTCGCAGAATGCCTGCACATGCACACCGAGGTCGGGTGTGATCGCGGTCCAGGACGCTCTCAGCTCGAGCTGATGAGCGCGCGCCGGGCCGGCGATGTCGCCGTAGCGCACCGACGTCGTCGCGGTCACCGTGCCGCCCAGAGCCGTAGCCTGCCCCGCGCGCGCATCGAGCGCGTCCACCAGCCAGCTCCACGCGACCTCGGGCAGCAGTGGATCGATGGCCTCGCTGGGCTCGAGGTCGGCCTGGATATAGGCGACCAGCCGCATCGTCCCGTCCCAGGCCTCGGCGCCCTCGGGGTCATGAAGGAGGATCAGGCGGCCGAACGCGTCCCCCTCCGAATGCTCCGGCACCACCCCGGTGTCGGGATGACGCACCTCCGCGCCCAGCGCGTAGCTGAACGGTGCCAGTCGCTGCGGCGGGCGGATTGGGCCGAGTTCGATTTCCGGGCGGACCGTCACGGCGTTCATGGCCGTGACGGCATCGGAGAACTGAGCCGGCTCGACGGAGCTCACGTAACTCGACGCTAGTCCATCGCGAGACGCTTGGGGGCAGGCGCGCCGGATCTGCATGGCAGCATAGGAGGGACATGAACACCCGCCGTGACCTGCCGAATGCCCCCTACCTCGCCGCCGCGACAGGCCGCAAGCCCGGCCACCTCCCGGTGTGGTTCATGCGCCAAGCCGGCCGCTCGCTCCCGGAATACCGCGAGCTGCGCACAAAGCACAGCATGCTGGCGGCCTGCTTCGACGCCGAGCTGGTCTGCGAGATCACCCTGCAGCCGGTGCGCCGGCACGGCGTGGACGCGGCGATCCTGTTCTCCGACATCGTCGTCCCGCTGCGCGCGGCCGGGATCGCGCTGGACATCGTGCCCGACGTCGGCCCGGTCATCGAGCACCCGATCCGCACGGCCGCCGACGTCGCCGGGCTCGAGCCGCTGGAGCCGGCGAACGTCGCAGCGATCGCCGAGGCGGTGGGCCTGTTGCTCGGGGCGCTGGGCGAGGTTCCGCTGATCGGTTTCGCCGGCGCGCCGTTCACGCTGGCGTCCTACCTCGTCGAGGGCGGGCCGAGCCGTCATCACGAACGCACCAAGGCGATGATGCTCAGTGACCCGCAGACCTGGCATGCACTGCTGTCCGCGCTGACTGACGTGACGATCGCCTTCCTTCAGACGCAGATCGATGCCGGCGTCGACGCCATCCAGGTGTTCGACTCGTGGGCCGGAACGCTTTCGCTCGCCGACTACACCGAGTACGTCTTTCCGCACACGGCAAGGGTTTTCGCAGCCTTGGCGCCGGCTGGAATCCCGATGACGCACTTCGGCGTCGGTACAGCGGAACTGCTGGGCGCGATGTCGGAGGTGGGCGCGACGGTGGTAGGCGTGGATTGGCGCACGTCGTTGGTCGATGCCGCTTCACGGGTGCGAGCGGGCACGGCGTTGCAGGGCAACCTGGAACCCGCCGTGCTGCTGGCGGGCTGGCCGGCCGCGGAGGCGGCGGCGCGCCGGGTCGTCGACGACGGGCGCCGCGCGGTCGACGTCGGCGCGGCCGGTCACGTGTTCAACCTCGGTCACGGGGTGTTGCCCGAAACCGATCCGGGCGTGATGACCGACCTGGTGTCGCTGGTGCATTCACTGTGACTTCGTATGCCGTTGTGGGAGGCGGTATTTCAGGGCTGAGCGCCGCCTACCGGCTGCGCCGACAGGTGGGTGCTGACGCCTCGATCATGCTGTTCGAGCCTGGCGACGCGCCGGGCGGCACGCTACGCACGGTGCGTGTCGCGGGTCATCCAGTCGATGTCGGCGCCGAGGCGTTCGTGGCCCGGCGACCGGAACTGCCGGCACTGCTCGCCGAGCTGGACATGGCCGATGCGCAGATCGGCACAACCGGGGTACGTCCGCTGATCTACGCGGGCGCTGCCCTGCACCCGCTGCCGGAAGGCACCGTCAACGGCATTCCCACGTCGGCGGAGTCGTTGTCCGGTCTCGTCGACGAGGATGCGCTGAAAACCGTTGCGGGGGAGCCGTCGCGTGCCATGCAGTGGCGCCCCGGCGCCGATCCCGCGGTCGGGGACGTCGTCGGCGGTCGTCTCGGTGAGCAGGTGGTGGCGCGATCGGTGGACCCGTTTCTGGCCGGCGTCTACGCCGGCTCGGCGGCGACCATCGGCATGCGGTCGGCCGCTCCGGCGGTAGCAGCGGCGCTGGACGACGGGGCTGCCAGCCTGACGGAGGCCACTCGTGCGGCGCTGCCGCCGGCGTCGGGTGCGCCTGTTTTCGGCGCGGTCTCCGGTGGCTATCGGCGTCTGGTCGACGAGTTGGTGCGGTGCAGCGGCGCGCAGGTGGTGCAGACCGCGGTGACCCGGCTCAGCGCCGACGCGGACGGCTGGCATCTGAGCTGTGCCGACGGCGGCAGCCGGCGCGCCGACGCGGTGGTGCTCGCGGTCCCGGCGCCGGTGCTGGTGGGGCTGCTCGCGGAGGTCGCACCGACGGCCGCGACGGCGGCAGGCGCTATCCCGGTGGCGTCATCTGTGGTTGTCGCGCTGGCGGTGCCCGGTGGCACGTCGCTTCCGAATCGCTCCGGTGTGCTGGTGGCAAGCGGAGAGCCGTTGCACGCCAAGGCGATAACGTTGTCCAGTCGCAAGTGGGGCAAGCCCGACGATGTCGAGTTGCTGAGGCTGAGCTTCGGCCGCTTCGGCGACGATGTTGCCGTGACGGCTTCTGATGCCGAGCTGGTGAGCTGGGCGGTCGATGACCTGTCTGCCGTGTTCGGCGTCGCCGTGGACCCGATCGAGGCGCATATCGCGCGTTGGATCGACGCGATGCCGCAGTACGGCCCCGGCCATGGTGAGCTCGTCGCGCAGATACGGGCGTCGCTGCCCGCCAAGGTGGCGGTGGCCGGCAACTATCTCGACGGCATCGGCGTGCCCGCGTGCGTCGCGTCAGGGGCGGCGGCGGCCGAGGTGGTGGTCCAAGCGCTAGTGGCACGATAGAGGCATGGCCAAGCTCGACTTCGACGCACTCAACTCCACGATTCGCTACCTGATGTTCTCGGCGTTCGCGGTGCGCCCAGGCGCGCTGGGCGACGACCGCACCGCCGTCGTCGACGAAACGGCGACGTTTCTGAAGCTGCAGGAAGACAACGGTGTGGTGGTGCGCGGTGTGTACGACGTCGCAGGCCTGCGAGCGGACGCGGATTTCATGTTCTGGACCCACGCGGAGCGCGTCGAGGCCCTGCAGGCGTTGTATTCCGATTTCCGGCGTACCACGGAGCTGGGCAGGATCAGCACCCCGGTGTGGAGCAGCGTCGCGCTGCACCGGCCGGCGGAGTTCAACAAGAGCCACATCCCGGCTTTCCTTGCCGGCGAGGAGCCGGGCAACTACATCTGCGTGTATCCGTTCGTGCGGTCTTACGAGTGGTATCTGCTGCCTGATGACGAGCGCCGCCGCATGTTGGCCGAACACGGCATGAAGGCCCGCGACTACAAGGACGTGCGCGCCAACACCGTTCCGGCGTTCGCGTTAGGCGACTACGAGTGGATTCTGGCGTTCGAGGCGCCGGAGTTGCACCGCATCGTCGACCTGATGCGCGAGTTGCGTGCGACCGACGCCCGCCGGCACACGCGCTTGGAGACGCCGTTTTTCACCGGGCCGCGGGTCTCGGTGGAACAGCTCGTCGACAAGCTGCCGTAGCCCGGGGAAACTCCGCTATGTCCGCCCCGGGAGACCCGGCCCGGTTCGATGAGATGTACCGCGACGGCCGCACCGCGCACGGGCTGCCGGCTGCCACGCCCTGGGACATCGGCGGCCCACAGCCGGCGGTGCGGCAGTTGGTGGCGCTGGGTGCGATCCGTGGCGAGGTGCTCGACCCGGGCACCGGTCCCGGCCATCATGCCATCTACTTCGCGTCAAAAGGCCTGTCGGCCACCGGAATCGATGCATCGTCAGCTGCGATCGAGCGGGCGAGGCGCAATGCACAGCGCGCGGGTGTGGCGGTGGACTTCTACGTGGCCGACGCGACGACATTGGACGGGTTTGATGCCCGCTTCGATACGGTCGTTGACAGCTCGTTTTATCACCTGCTCACCGCCGCCGAGGGCGCGCAGGAGTCATATCTTCGCGCGCTGCATCGCGCGACCAAGCCCGGCGCCCGGCTGTATATGTTCGAGTTCGGTCCGAACAACGTCAACGGCTTCGCTGTTGCACCGGCAATCCCCGAAGGAAACTTCCGAAGGCTGCTTCCCCAGTCCGGTTGGGAGATCACATATCTCGGCGCCACCACACAGCAGGTCAATGTCAGCGTTGAATCGTTCGAAGAGATGCTGGCGCGCAATCCGGCACTGGCCGACGAATGGCGGCCCATGCTGGAGCGTCTCCGTGTGATCGAGCCCTGGCTCGTCGACGGCAGGGCGTATGCCCCGTTCTGGGAAGTACACGCCACACGAATCGGCTGACGTTCATTCGGCTTTCGTCAGACCCTGGCACGCCGGGCTGTAATCGAGATTCGGAACCCACGTCTTCCACTGCTTGTCGCTCATGTTGTGCGTCAACTTGGCGCAGAGATCGTCCTTGCTCGCCCCCGCCAGCCACACCCGCACGCTCGCGTCTTGGCCCGTGGTCGCGAGGAGATCTCCGTCGGGGCTGAATGCCACACTGGTCACGTCGCCGGTGTGGCCCCGCAGATCGTCTCCGAGCGGTGCGCCGGTGTGCGCGTCCCACAACCGTGCCGTGCCGTCGCTGCTCGCAGTGGCGAGCAGCCGCCCATCCGGGCTGAATGCGACGCTGTTCACCCAATTCGTGTGACTGCGCAGCGGTTCGCCGACGGGCTTTCCGGTGTCGACGTCCCACAGTCGCACCACGTCGTCACGGCCCGCGCTGGCCAGTATGCGGCCGTCTGGGCTGAACGCCACATCGGTGACCCAGCCGTCGTGTCCGATCAGCGGATCACCATGGGGCTCACCGGTGTCGACGTTCCACAACCGCCCCACACCGTCGGCGCCCGCGGTGGCCAACAAATGACCGCTGGGATCGAACGCAACGCTGTTCACCTGATCGGTGTGCGCCGCGATCGGCTTGCCGACCCGTTGACCGGTGTCCGTGTTCCACAACTGCACCGTGCCTTCGGCGCCCCCGACCGCCATTCGGTGTTCACTCAGCGCCACAGCTGTCGCTGCGCCGCGTGTGCCGGTGAACGGGGGCCAGACGGGGCGGCCCGTGTCGATGTTCCACAGCACCGCCTTCCCGTCGGCGCCCGCGGTGGCCAGCCGGTTGTCGACCGGGCCGAACGCGACGTCGTTGACTCCGCCCGGATGGGCGAACAATGGGGCGCCGAGCGACGTGCCGTTGTCGGCGCTCCAGAGCCGCACGTATCCGTCGGAACCGCCGGTCGCCAGCCGGCGGCCCTTGAACGCGACGCTCGTGACTGTGCCGGCGTGGCCGGTGAGCGGCTGGCCGAGGGGAACGGTCGCGTCGGCGTTCCACACCCGCACTGTGGCGTCCTCGCTCGCACTGACGAGGCGATGCCCGTTGTCGAACGCAACGCTTGTGACGGCATCGGTGTGGTCGTCGAGGGGCTGACCGAGGGCCGCGCCGGTGGCGCCATCCCAGATTCGCACGGTGGCGTCTTGGCCAGCCGACGCGAGGCGCTGCCCGTCGTCGCTGAATGCCACACTCTTCACGGCGCCTTTGTGGCCGGTCAACGGGGCACCGACCGGCTGCCAGGTACCGGTATTCCACAGTCGCACCATGCCGTCCTCACCAGCGGTCGCTAACCGCTGTGCACTGAACGCGACACTGTTGACCGCGCCGTGGTGGGCTGCGAGAGGTGCTCCCACGGGTGTGCGGCTGTCGGTGCTCCACAGCTGTACCGTGCCGTCGCGATTACCTGCGGCCAGGAGGCGCCCGTCGCTGCTGAACTCGACACTCGTCACCCAGTCGTCGTGGCTCTTGAACGGTCCGCCGATCGCTGCGCCGGTGTCGGCGTCCCACAGCTGCACGGTGCCGTCCTCGCTGCCGCCGGCCACGCGCTTTCCGCTGATCGCGACGGAAGTCACCGCGCTACCGCCCTGGGTCCTGAGCGGCGCACCGATGACGGCGCCCGTCTCGGCATTCCACAGCCGCACGGTTCCGTCGCTGCTACCAGTGACCAGGTGACCGCCCTTGAACGCCAGGCTGGTCACCCCGAGCTCGTGACCTTTGACGGGGGCGCCGAGGGGCAGCCCGGTGCGGGCGTTCCACAGCTGCACGGTGCCGTCGGCATACGCGGTGGCCAGTCTGTCGCCGCCGATGAAAACTACTGCGTTGGCCCTGGTTTCGATGATCTTCAACGTTTCTGCCCGGCTGACGGCTGCGCTGTAGACCGCTGCGTACACCGCGTCGGGTGCAAGCGTCGCCGCGGATGTGAGCAACTGCAGCGCAAGGATGTCGCCACCGGGCCGGTTGCCGGCCAGCATGGCCTGGCCGTCGCCGGCAATGCGCAACCCGGTGGCCTGCTGTAGGCGGTCCTGCGCCTGTTTTCTCGCCACGACGGCCATGACGCCGACGACAATCGCGATCACCGCCACGATGGCCGTCGCGGCAAGCACTGCGCGCAGGACTCGCGAACGTCGTCGTAGGTCGGCCGTATGCGCCTCCGCTGTCGCTTGGCGTTCCTCTGCGTGGCGAGCCGCTTCTTCGGCGGCCATGAGTTCGGCTTGACGGGCTTTCTCTTCGGCTTCGGTCCTCTGGTCCTCCGCCTCGCGGCACGCCGAGAGGTAGCCGCGGGTCTTCGACAGACGATCGCCGAATCCCGTTGTGTCCGCCAATATTTCGGCATCTGCCAATCGCGCGCCGGACAGCAGCCAGTCGGGGCTGTGATCGTTGATGGTCCAGGCCGCCGCCGCATTCTCCAGATCGTCTGCGGCCTTGAGGTTATGGCGTTGCTCGGCGAGCCATCCCGCCAAGTCGTCCCATTGCCGCAGCAGGCTCTCCAGCGCGACTTCGACGACGACCTCTCCGTCGCGAGTGTCTTTTACCATCAACCGTCTTGCCACTAACGCGTCGATGAGCCCTCTGCTGGCCTCGGGAAGGTCAGTCCACCTCGCTTGCCGCCGCATCGCCTGGTCGTTCGGGTTGATCGTGGCCAACCACGGAATGAAGGCTGCGCGCAACGCTTTCAGTTGTTCCTGACGCGCTTGATGGTCGGTCGACAGGATGCTGTCGATTTCGCTTTGCACCACGTGGCTCATGCCGCCCATGGCTTCGTACTGCGCGACCGTGAGTTCGCCACTGCTGCCGTAGTCCAGATACAGGCGAGACAGTGTCAGCGACAGTATCGGAAGAGTGTCTGCCCCTTCGGCGGCGTCATCGAGCAACCGCTCGACGAGATCGGGAGCGATCTTCAGTGCGTGTCCGGCTTGCGTGGCCCGTTCGGCCGGGCCGGTGATCACTTCTTTGAACTGGTTGGCGGGCATGGGTTTTAGCTCGTCGAACACCACGGTGTCGATGTCGGCCAGCTCGGGATCGGTCTGCATCACCTCGTAGCGGTCGGTACGGATGGTCGCGGCAACGAGCATTCCGAGGTGCGATTCGTTCATGCTCTCTAGCACCTGCCGGAGCAGCCGCAGAAATTGTTCGGCCAGGGTGCGGGCGTCGGCGCTGAACAGCTCCTCGGCCTGGTCGATGGGTAACACCAGTGTCGGCGGCGCAGGCTTGTTCTCGGCATCGTCGTCGCCGTCGTCGAGCAGATGCGCGGCGGCCGTATCCCGGATTTCGGTCAGCCAGGCGGTGACGCGTTCGTGGTCTTCGGCAGAACACGCCGCTTTGATGTCACCGAGGGCGGGGTTGGTCAAGCCGAACGATCGCCGGCTCGCGTGGATCGCGGCCGCCAGCCCGCGCTCGCCGGTCAGAGCGTTGCGTTCCGGACGCACCGTCTGCAACAGCACAAACCGGCGGTCTTCGCGTTCGAGCCTCGGCAGCAAGCCCGCCCGCAAAAATGATGACTTGCCAGTGCCGGAAGGGCCGAGCACCACGAACAGGCCGGGCGTCAGGCCGGATAGCCGCATGCCACGAACGGCGTCGAGCGCACGCACGATCTGGGCGTCACGGCCGAAGAACACCGCAGCGTCGGCCTGTTCGAACGGCTCCCAGCCACGGTAGGGCGCGCGCTCCGGGTCGGCGACGGGCGGCCAGTGAAAGGACTGAGGCCCGATGCCGGTATCTCTGACCGCCTCGAGCAGCTGGTTGAGCCCTGCGGTCGCAAACTGCACCGGGACGCCTTGGCCGATGTCGACCGTCGTCGGTGCGTCGTCGCCGAACAGGTCGCAGCGCTGCCATTCAGAGATGAGATCGTCGCCCGTCGACGGTTCTAGACGGGCGCAGAAGATCTGCTTGTTGAGCGTCTCGGCGACGCGGTACTCGGTCTTGCATTCATGGGACGCTTCCCACTTCGACGACACGAGGCAGATCACCGCCTCGCAGCGGGTGTTCGCCCGTCGCAACGCGTCCTTCCACGGCACCCCGACGGGAATTCCCGTGACAGGGTCAACGTCGAGGAAGATGTCGCCGGCCAGCGTCGGGTCCTGTTGCGCCAGCCACTGCTTGAGAGCCACCGCAGCGCGCCAGTCGGCACTGGCATGGCTCAGAAAGATGCGTGACACAGCGTCAGCCCCACCCGAAGTTCAGCAAGCAATAGTCACTGAATGGTATGCGATCGACCGGTTACGTCGCCGCGAGTCGGTGCTGACCAGCTAACCTCGGCCCAAGCGGAGAGGAACGTGTGGGATGTCGATTGGTCAGTGCAGGGCTGCGCTCGCGGTGCTTCTCGCCATGGTGGTGGTCGCCTGCGGCGGTGGCAGTGGTGGCGGCGAGGGGCAGCCGGCGAACAGCCAGAAGTCACTCGTCGTCGCGTCCAGCGACTTCCCCGAATCGAAGGTTCTCGCCGAGATCTACGGGCAGGCCTTGGAGACGAATGGATTCACGGTGCGCCGCCGTCACGGCATCGGCAGCCGCGAAACCTATATTCCGGCGATGTTGAACCACACGGTCGACTTGGTCGCCGACTACATGGGCAATCTGCTGCACTACTTCAACAAGCAGACCACTGCCACCACGCTTGACGCCATTCAGCAGGAGCTGGCCCGCGTCCTGCCGCCCGAGCTGACTGTCCTCAATCCCTCATCCGCGGTCGACACCGACACCATCACCGTCACCGCTGACACTGCGAAGAAGTGGAATCTGCACTCCATCGCCGACCTCAAGCCGCACCAGGCCGAACTGACCTTCGCCGCACCGCCGGAATTCGCGACGCGGCCGCAAGGCTTCCCAGACCTGAAGCAGAAGTACGGCATCGAGATCAGCCCGGGCAACTTCATGCCGATCAGCGACGGCGGCGGGCCCGCGACCGTGCGGGCGTTGGTGGAGGGCAAGGTCGTCGCGGCCGACATCTTCAGCTCCTTGCCGGCCATACCGCAGCACAACTTGGTGGTACTGAAGGATCCGAATCACATGTTCCCCGCCAATAATGTTGTGCCGTTGGTGAACACGCAGAAGAAATCCGATCTCCTGCAGAAGGTGCTGAACGCGGTGTCAGCCAAGTTGACGACGGCGACCCTGATCGGCATCAACACCGCGGTGAGCGGAAACGCAGGCGTCCAACCCGGCGAGGCGGCCCGCAAATGGCTGAAGGACAACGGTTTCAGCGAGCCGCTGTCCTAGAGGTCAGGCCTTCGGGACCAGGTGCAGCGAAATTGAGTTGATGCAGTAGCGCTGGTCGGTCGGCGTCGGATAGCCCTCGCCGGAGAACACATGGCCGAGGTGGCTGTGGCAGTTCGCGCAGAGCACCTCGGTTCGGGTCATCCCCAGCGAGTCGTCCGCCCGCAAGAGCACCGCGTCGCTGCGCGTCGGGTCGAAGAACGACGGCCAACCGCAATGCGATTCGAATTTCTCGGTGCTGCGGAACAGTTCCGCGCCGCACGCCCGGCACTCGTAGACGCCCTCGGTGGTGGTGTCGGTGTACTCGCCGGTGAACGGTCGCTCGGTGCCGGCCCGCCGCAGAACGTTGAATTCCTCCGTGGTCAGGCGCTCGCGCCACTGCGCATCGGAGAGTTCGAGTTTGGGCCCTGCTTCGCTCATGCGGCGGCCTCGCGGGCTCGGCCACCGCATTCCGTGCCGATGATTCGCTCGCAAGCTTCGCTCATGCGGCCGCCTCGCGGGCTCGGCCACCGCATTCCGTGCCGATGATTCGCTCGCAAAGCTTCGCTCATGCGTTCACGCTAGCGCGCTGTCGGTCGGGCTGCATCCACGGCCGGTCGATGCCTTCCGACAGCCGGTTCTCGGCCTTGGCATCCAGGTACCGGAAGTACAGCACCGAGAACACCACCACCAACATCAGCGACCAGCCCCACGTCACCTTCATGTATTCCAGGAAGCGCCCGGTGGACTGCCAGTGGTAAAGCAGCCACCTGTCGGCGGTCATGAAGCCGTAAATCGCGAACCACGCCGGCCAGTTGCGGAGCACCGAATTGCGCAGCACCACCGTCATCAGGAATGGGAACAGCATCATCGAGTAGTAGGCCTGGCCCAGCGACGACAACAGGAACGAGGCGATCAGCAGTACACCCGAGGACGTCGCGAACCAGAACAGCGGATCGCGAGTGCGGTAGTACCGGTACAGCAGCCACAACGATGCGATCGCCAACAACCCAAACAGTATGCGCAGCAACAGGATCAACCACATCGGCAGGCCGTAGTAGACACCGTTGCCCGAGATCGAGCTGTTGAAGTAGTCGCGGGTGGACAGGAGATAGGGCACCGTGTGGCGGAAGAAATCCATCGGGTTGCGGACCAGCGGCCACGCCGCCGCGTTGAATACCACCGGGACGGCGATGGCGGTGACGATCGCGCGCCACTGCCGGTTCAGCAGCGGCAACAGCAGCAATGGCGCAAGCGACGGTTTTACGACCAGGGACAGCCCGATCGCCACCCCGGCCCACCATTCGTGATTGACCTTGCCGACGAGCAGCCAGCGGAAGAACAGCACCTCCAACAGCAGGATGCAGCCGTTGATGTTGGTGAAAACCAGCGTGTTGATGACGGATTCAGTGCAGTACATCGCGACGATCAGCGCGGGCAAGGCCACCGAGGTCAGGCCGTAACCGAACAGCCGCACAAGAAAGTACGCCGCGATCACGATCGCGACGGTGTTGATGGTGAAGAACCAGTTGCGTGACGCGACTTCGGGCAGGAACCCGAACGGCGACAGCAGCAGCGTGCCGCCCGGCGGGTAGAGGTAGTGCGGATCGACGTACTGGTAGTGCTCGTTGTAAACGTCGAGGCCGAGGCGCAGGTTCGCCACCGCACGGTATACGGGTCCGAAGTCGTCGGTGATGTAGCCATTGGTCGCCAAGACGTAGCTGCGGTGGATGACCAACATGATGGCCACCGGCCACAGAATCGTGCGCAACACCTGGGCGACGGCGGGGGGACTGGTGCGGGGCCCGAAGGCGTTCAGTAGCGAGTTCGGCGGCGCCACCAGCGCACCGTACCTGACGGGCAAGCCCGATCAGGCGGGGCAGTACGTGTCGGTGGGGGGCAGATTCCCGCTGTCCAGGTAGCCGATCATGGGTGGCAGTGCGCAGTCGGTGTAGATGCTGACGCCATGACCGGTGCCTTGCCAGATCACGCGCTTGCTGGCCACGCCGGCGTTGATCACGGTCGCCGACACAGCCCCGACGCCTTCGTTGCCCGCCAGTGCGTCGTGCTGGCTGCCCATCAGGAGCACGTTGACTTTGAGGTTCTTCGGGTCTGGCGGAGCGGTGCCGCTCGGCCAGTGCAGGCAGTTGACCAGATCCAGCGCGCCGACGGCCCCGAACTGCGGGTAGCTCTTGCCCCATGCCACGACGAGTTCGCGGACGCGGTCAGGGGTCGGCCGGTTGAGTGAATCGCTGCAGCGGTTGACGAACTGACCGTCGGTGTGGCGCAGTGCCTCGGACTGGTTGATGAGGTTGTTGAGCGCGTTGTCGTCGCCGGAGCGGGCCGAGGCCAACGCTGTAGCCAGGTCGTTGGTCGTCGACGTGCGGTCACCGCTGGGGAAAGCCAGCGCAGTGGCGATCGCCTCGGTGATCGCAGCGACCGAAGCGCCGCCGGGGCCCTGCCCTGCGCGGGCAGAGTCGAGGATCTGATCGATCGCGGCCTTCGGGTCCGGCGCGAGTGGGCAGTTGACGGAGATGCATTGGGTGGCAAAGGCTTCCATAGCGGCCTGCTCACCCTTGATCTGTTGCTCCTCTGCCGTCTCGGCGTTGACCGCGGGCGGGATCGGCGAGTCGATGACCAGTCGGGCGACCTTGTCGGGGTGTCGGCCGGCGTACGCCAGGGCGACCTGGGCGCCGTTGCCGATGCCCAGCAGTGCAAGAGCCGGGACATTCCATGTGTTGCGCAGCGCCTCGATGTCCTCCGCCGCGTGCGAATTGTCGTAGGCGCCCTCGCCGGGAGAGATGACGTCGGTGCAGTTCGTCGTTGCCGTGACGGTGATCTCGGAGAGGCTGGCGACCGGGTCGTCGCCGCCTTGAAACTGCGCTTGGTCGTGCATCGCCTGCCGGTCGAACGCGTCTCGGCAATCCAGCGGGTCGGACTGACCCAGCCCCCGGCGGTCGATCGCCACGATCGGCCGGCTCTTGAGCACGTCGGCCCCGGCGCGCGTCAGCCAGATCGGGAGCTGCACCGACGAGGGCGCGTCCCACCCCGTGGTGACGACGAGCGGTCCGGCGTCTTTCGGGGTCTGTGGGGACGTGGCCCGCACGACGCCGATGCTGACGGTTCCCGTCGCGTTGTTGATCGGGTCGAGATCGGCGTCGAAGGTTGCGCAGTCGAGTTTGACGTCTGCGGGCGCGGCGACCGATGCCTCGGAGAACGTCTTCGAGGTGCAGTCGTGCCAGGAAAGGTCGTTCTTCGGTGCCTCGAGTTTGGGCAGTCCCTGCGGCGCGGGCGGCGGCGTGGAATTGTGGGGCGGTTCGTTGCCGGAATTGGTCGCGAACTTCGGGTTAGCCGCGATCCCGGGGGCGCACCCGGCAAGCACGGTGACCATTGCGAGGATCGCCACAGCGAAGCGGGTCGACCCAGGAAACGGCATGCCGACCAGAGTAGCGATGGGGTCACGCAGTCCTGGTGTAGCGCATGTAGAGGTATCCCTGCTCGTCGGTGAGGATGTGCGCGGGCCGCAGGTCGCTGGCTCGCGCGACCCGGCTCGTCACCATGCGCGGCGCGCCACCGGCCACCAACAGTGGTGCCATCGTCAGCGCCAGTTCGTCGAGCAGGTCGAGCGCGACGATGTCGCCGAGCAGTGTCGGACCGCCCTCGCACAGCACGCGGTGAAGTCCGCGGCGCGCAAGCTGGGCCAGTACCGCGGTCGGGTCGACGACGATGGGGTCAGTGGTGGACGCGTCGACAACTTCGGCCGCACCGACGAGCCGGTCGCGCGTGGCGCCGAACGACGCGTTGGTGGTGAAGATCAGCGGTTGTGTCTCGCTGCGCATAAACAGGCGGCTGTCGGGGTCGAGGGCGCCCGAGGCGGTGACGACCGCGATCGGCGGGATCTCGGCCTGCCCGCGCGCTTGCCGGGATTGGCGGGCGGCGATACCGAGCTGTGCGCCCGAGTAGTTCTCTGTGCGCACCGTGCCGGCGCCGACGAGCACGACATCGGCGATCTCGCGCAGCACGTTGAACAACATGCGGTCACCCGGGCCGGCCAGCCCGCCGGCGCGGCCGTCGACCGTGGCGCCGCCGTCGACGCTGACGATCATGTTGGCGCGCACCCAGCACCGGGTCAGGTCCGGCGGGTAGGCATAGAGCCGCGCCAGTTCTGTCGGTCCCACCGATGTCAGTGAGTCGAGCCGGGTGAACTGCGCGGAGGCGTCGTCGGGCACGGACATGATGGTAGGGACGTCGTTACAGTGCGACCATGCAGCACCTCGTCGATCGTCAGCCGAGCGTGTCGCCGCAGCGGTTGATCGCCCAGCTGGTGCCGCCGCCGACGTTTGCAGAGGTGAGCTTCGACAACTACTACCCGGACCCGGCGGAGCCGACTCAAAGCCGTGCGCTGGCCTTGTGTAGAGACTTCGGTGAGCAGGCGTTGCAGTGCCGGGCGGGAAAGAAACGTCTCTTCGGCAGGTCCTCAGTGGTCCCCGGTCGCGGACTGTATCTCGATGGCGGTTTCGGCGTGGGTAAGACCCATCTGCTGGCGTCGTTGTATTACGCTCTGCCGCAAGGCTATTGGAAGGCCTTCGCGACGTTTGGTGAGCTGACACAGCTCGCGGGGGTGTTCGGGTTCGTCGAGTGTATCGACCTGATGGCGGGCTACGTCATCGTGTGTATCGACGAGTTCGAGCTCGACGACCCGGGCAACACGGTGCTGGTGTCGCGGCTGTTGTCGGAACTCGTTGCGCGCGGCACGTCGGTGGCGGCGACGTCGAACACGTTGCCTGAGCAACTGGGCGAGGGCCGGTTCGCCGCGGAGGATTTCCTGCGCGAAATCAACACTCTGGCAGATATTTTCACGACGGTGCGCATCGACGGGCCGGACTACCGGCACCGCGATCTACCACCCGTGCCGGCGCCGCCGTCCGATGACGAGGTGCGCGCCCGCGCCGAGCGCACCGACGGTGCAGTGCTCGACGACTTCGACGCGCTGTGTGAGCATCTCGCGACCATGCACCCGTCGCGCTACCTGTCGCTGATCGAAGGAGTGCGAGCGGTTTTCCTCACTGGCGCCCACCGGGTCGACGACCAGAACGTCGCCCTTCGGCTGGTCGCGTTGACGGACCGGTTGTATGACGCCGGCGTACCCGTGGTGGCGTCGGGAGCCAAGCTCGACAGCATCTTCAGCGACGAGATGCTGGCGGGCGGGTTCCGCAAGAAGTATCTGCGTGCCACGTCGCGGTTGGTGGCTCTTACAGCGGCCGCACCATGACGAAGTCGCTCTCGACGCCATCGCCGAGGCGAAACGTCTTGGCGCCGTGAATCGTAAAGCCGTGCTTGGCATAGAAGCGCTGGGCGCGCCGGTTGTGCTGGTTCACGCCCAGCCACACACTCCGTGCCGCCATCGCGGTCGCGCGGTCCAGTGCGGCGGTCATCAGGGCAGTGGCAGCGCCGGCACCGTGGACCTCGGGTAGCACGTACATCTTCGACAGCTCCACGGCGGGCCGAACGGGAACTGCGCGTTGCACGTCGGGATCTTCGGGCACACCGCGGATCAGCATGCAATACCCGGTGATTCGGCTATCGGCGGACACGGTCAGCACGGCGCGGTCGGGATCGGCCAGATACTCGGTGAACCGTTCAGGGGTCAGGTGCGTCTCGATGAAAGCACCGATGTTCTCGGGCGTCGACGTCGGCGGACATGCCAACGGAAACGTGCGCGCGGCGACGTCGGCGAGTTCTTTCGCGTCCTCGATCCGGGCTGTCGTGACCTCTACAAGTTCCACTGCGCCAGGTGCTGCCCGCTCATCGGGTCGACAAGGACGACGTTGGACACCAGGTCGCGATAGACGTCCCACCACACGCCGCCGCTGACCGTCGCGCCCTGCGGCGCCCTCAAGAGCGCGAGCTGAAGGTCGTCGGGAGCGTCGGTGTTGCGTGCGACGTAGGCGTCGCCAGTTTGGGTGAGGCCGCGGAACGCGAACTTCTTGCCCATCGAATAGGGGGCGGGCGCCGAGACCGCGGTAACGGTGACCTGGGCGCGCCAGACCTCTTGGCGCGGCCACCGTGGTGGGTAACCCCAGCCGGGCGGGATGTCCGACGGCAGCACGTTGACGACCGTGACGTCGGCGACGATGTTGCCGTCGGTGACCCGCAACGTATCGCCGAGGTGGCCGATGGGGGAGTCACCCGCGGAAGCCGGCGGCGCCAAAAGCCCGCCCACAGTGACCATCAGGGCAAACACTCCGACGAACCAGCCGCGCATCATGCCTCCTTAGCTGTTCACGCATGATGTCACACCAAGGCTTGTTCGCGGCCGCCGATTTACGCCGAGGATTCGCCCTCAGTCTTCATCAGGGGCTCGAGCAAGGCGATCAGGTCGGCCTCAGTGCGGGTCTTGTCGACGCCGAGCCCGTGCAATGGTCCGTCGTCGTCCTCGGCCTCCAACATCGCGAGCAGGATGTGCTCGGTGCCGACGTAGTTGTGCCCCAACCGAAGTGCCTCGCGGAACGTGAGTTCGAGAGCCTTGCGGCACGGCCCGTTGAACGGCACCAGCGCGGGCACGGTGTCCTGCCGTGGGGGCAGCGGCGCCGCGTCGGGGATCGTCGCGGGGTCCACGCCCTGCTGCTCGAGCAGTTTCGTCGCGAGGGATCCTTTGTCGACGACCAACGCGCGAAGCAGGTGCGCGGGGGTGATCTCGGCGTTGCCGGCCTCGTGGGCGGCGTTCTGCGCGGCGACGATGACTGCGCGGGCGCGTGGGGTGAAGCGGGTGAAACCGGCGCTCGGGTCCATTGCGGCCTCCGCGTTGGGGACCTTGGGCACGAAGCGCTGCTGCGCGGCCTGCTTCGAGACGCCCATGCTGTTGCCGATCTCGGTCCAGGACGCGCCGGAGCGGCGCGCTTGGTCGACGAAGTGGCCGATCAGGTGGTCGGCGAGGTCGCCGAGGTGATCCGCCGCCAGGACGGCGTCGGTGAGCTGCTCGAGTACGTCGGCATGCACCTTCTTGATCGCATCGATCAGATCGTCGAGGCGGACGGGATAATTAACTTGCGGGACATTGGCCATGCGTCAACTGTAGGTTGACGGTGTGGGCATCGTCAACCCGACATTGACGGTGCTGTGATTGAAGTGGCGCTGGCTGGGTAGTAAGTTCCCGGCGGAAGCTGCACACAGACCATGGGAGGCTGCAGTGAGGCATCGGTTGGCGATCGGAGCGGTCCTGGCCGCACTCCTGCCACTTGTGGTGAGCATGTTCGTGAGCGTGCCCCACGCTAGGGCGTTCTCTCGCCCCGGCCTGCCCGTCGAATACCTACAGGTGCCCTCGGCGTCGATGGGGCGTGACATCAAAGTCGAGTTCCAGCCCGGTGGCAACCACGCGGTGTACCTGCTCGACGGACTGCGCGCGCGTGACGACTGGAACGGCTGGGACATCGAACTCCCGGCGTTCGAGTGGACGCTCAATTCCGGGCTGGCCACTGTGATGCCTGTCGGCGGCATGTCGAGCTTCTACACCGACTGGTATCAGCCGGCGGTCGGCAACGGCGGCACCTGGACGTACAAGTGGGAGACCTTTTTGACGTCCGAGCTGCCATCCTGGCTGTCGGCGAACAAGGGCATCAGCCCGACCGGCAACGCGGCGGTGGGGATCTCCATGTCCGGGTCGGCGGCACTGATTCTGGCGGCTTATCACCCGAACAACTTCATCTATGCCTCGTCGCTATCGGCGTTGATGGATCCCTCACAAGGCATGGGTCCGTTCCTGATCCACATTTCGATGAATGACTCCGGCGGCTTCAACTCCGACGCGATGTGGGGGCCGGGCAGCGACCCGGCGTGGGCCCGCAACGACCCGACGCTCCAGATTCCGCGGCTTGTCAGCAACAACACCCGGTTGTGGATTTATGCCGGCAACGGCACCCCGTCGGAATTGGGTCACGGCGATCTGCCGGCCACCTTCCTCGAGGGCGTGATCCGAGACAGCAACATCAAGTTCCAGCAGAAGTACGAGGCAGCCGGCGGACACAACGCCACCTTCAACTTCCCACCGAACGGCACGCACAGCTGGCCGTACTGGGGGGCACAGCTGCAGGCGATGATTCCGGACTTGAAGGCCACGTTGGGCGGTTAGACGCCGGACCGTTGTCACTATCGACGCTGACGCGTCGGCCGGAGCGATAGCGGGTATCAGTTCGGTCATGACTGTGACTCGAGACATCGCCGTGCCCTGCGACCGGGTCTGGGAAGTGCTCGCCGACGGATGGACGTACTCCCAGTGGGTGGTCGGCAACAGCCGGATGCGGGCGGTTGACAAGAACTGGCCCGCTGAGGGTTCGACGATCCAGCACTCCGTCGGGGTGTGGCCGCTCGTGATCGACGACGAGACGATTGCCGAACGGTGCCTGCCCGAGCGGGAACTGGTGCTGCTGGCCAAGTCTGGGGTAGGTGGCGCCGCTCGGGTGACTCTGCGGCTGTCCGACACGCCCGACGGATGCCGCGTCGAGATGAGCGAGGTAGGCGCGAAGGGTCCGATGAGCCTTATGCCAGATCGGCTGACCCAGATCGCGGTCGATATCCGCAACCGCGAGTGCCTGTGGCGACTGGAGAATCTGGCCAGACACCGGGAACCGAACGAAGTCAGCTAGTCAACGATTTCACGCCGCGCAGCGCTTTGACGAGCAGCACGTAGGTGCGCGGCCTTTTGAAGTCGAGCCGGCCGAGGAGCTGGCGCAGCATCGTCAGCGTGTCGAAGTAGATGCGCTCGCAGATCAGAGTGGCACCGTCGAAGACGAAAAAGGCGGTCATGCGGACCTTGAAGGCATTGCCGGTGGGCGGGATGGCACCGAACGGACCCTTGTGGGTGCCGAGGAGGTAGAACTCGCAGATCACGGCGTCGTCGCTGTGGCGCAGCGCGATCATTTCGTGGCGTTGATCGGGGAAGGCGACGCGAGTGTCGTGGTAGTACTGGCGGACTTGCGCGTCGCCGTCGTGCACGACTCCGGTAGGGATGAGTTCGTAGCGCGGATGGGGAAACGTAGCGAGCACGTCGTCCCAGCGCTGAGCCACTTCGTCGCGAAAGTGGTCCAGGACGATTTTCTCGCGCGCTCTGCGCAGATCGTCGGTGAGCACGGTGTCTCCGTTCGGAAGTCGTTGCTCGAAGCGTAGGGCAATTAGCTAGCCACTGGTCATCGGAATGCTTGCGTAGAAGCATAGTTTTCACACGCGTAAGTTGAAGCGCTGCAACGTCTCCCGCGTTTGCAGCTGTGGATTGGCTGAGTACCATTGCTCCTAGCTTCGGATCGATCGGGGCGATCCGAGGTCAATTGATACGACACGTAGCTGCAGTAGGGATTGCACGATGATGAGGCTCAGGAATTTGGCAGCGACCAGCGCGATCGCAGGTGGACTCGCGCTTACCGCGATCGGAATGGGGGCGGGTATCGCGAACGCGGCGCCGGTTCCCTGGTCGCAGGATCATGGCCACGGCAAGGGCCACGGGCACGACTGGGACGATTGGCGTGACCACGGCGGATGGCGTGGGCCCGGGTGGCCGGTGCCGGTCGGTTGCGTGAGTGCCACAGGTCCGGCCGGGTTGGTTGTCGTTAGCGGTTGCGTCTAGCGCACCGTTATTGCCGGCTTGGCCGCAACGACGGCGGCAACAGCTCGACGATGCAGTTCTGGTAGGTCCCGTACGCGTTGGTGCAGCCACCGGTGTAGGGGACACCGCCGATGTTCTGGGTTCCGCATCGCAGAGCGGCTGACCCGTTCGTCGTGACTTGGGTACAGGGATCGGCGAAGGCGTGGACATCGGTTTCGTTGGAGATCGCGGCTATGGCAGCGGCGAGAATCGCCGCGGCGAAAGCAACGTAGGCCGCGCGCACGAGGGTGCTGACGATTGCCATCTCTGGTTTCGATTTTAGCGCCGGCGGTGGCTGGTGGGGGTGAGAGTTTCCTGACGGATACCTTGCCTGACATTGGTGCGGACGAGCTTCGCGTTCGCACATGAATTGGCAGCGGAGCTACTTGGCCTCGAAGAACACGGGATCACCGATCCGGTGCGGTGAGCGTTAAATGGCGGCCCTCGTTGAATTTCATCTGCAATTCGTCGAGTTGATGCGGCAGATCGGTCACCGAGGCCAGCGATTCAAACGTGCCCCCTTTGCCGATCAGTAGCACGCCAGCGGCGCCCACACCTGGGATCAGCTCTTTGGCTGCGGCGGTGACACCCGACAGCACGTCATCGAGGCTGCGTGGGCTGGCGACGGCGCGAGACAGGGGCAGAACGCAACCGATTCTGTTGTGGCCCCCGCTGACGCAATGGTCTGACCACATTCAATCAGCTGCACCCGTTATTCGGCCTCGCCGCCCGACCAAGATGACGGGGCTAAACAGGTTGACCGGACCCCGTGAATTGGTCCACGTCGAAGAAGAGTCATCGATTAGTTCAAGGTTTGGGTCAGCGTAGCGCGCCAATCCGCTGCGCCCACATTTCTGTGTCCTCAGTCGAGTTTTGTAGCGGTACCGTCGAGCACCGCAGTGAGCAGTCCATCGACATCCGTCGTTGATGTGCGATTCAATACGTGAAGGATCAGGACACCGATCAATGCATTAGCAATCGCGTTGATGTCGGCCTTCTCTTTGAGTTGGCCGATATCGAGGGCCTCTTGGAGACGCGTCATTAGGCCTGCGTGCTGCGGCACGCTCAATTGCTGGTCGAGCGCTTCGTTATCGGCGGGATTAGCCGCTGCGGCGGCGATGAGTGCGCGTATCAGTGCGGCGTTGGCGGCGTCGGCGATGAACTCAGAGTGTTCCACTAGCCACGAACGGAGATCGGCTCGCAGGTCATGGGAGCGGGGAACGTCGAAGGAACCGCTCCGCCCGTAGACGTCGAGGACCGCCTCAGCAACAAGCGGGGCTTTCGATGGCCACCGGCGGTAAAGGGTCTTCTTCCCCACTCGCGCGTGAATGGCGATTTTTTCCATTGACAACTCGGCATAGCTGCTGGCCGACAGGAGTTCACGTGTCACATCAAGGATCTGACGGTGAACCTGTGCATCTCGTGGTCTGCCGCCTCGGGGCCCAGACATGCGGCTGAGCTTAGAGCAGATGAACTCTTCCGCGGTATTGCCAGGTGGGGTATCTTACGATCCCGAGTAACGACACGCTTCGTGTCGTTACTCGGGGGCCGGGCACCAGACGTAGGAAGGGAGCACTTGGGTGAGCACGCTGATGTCGTCGGTACCCGCGAGTTGGGATGAGATCACTCCGGCCTGGATGTCTGCGGCTCTGGCCGAGCACTACCCAGATGTCGCTGTCGATAGTGTGGTCGTCGACCTTCGCGACGACGGCACAAACCGGCGGGCTCGGTTGGCGTTGACGTATTCGGCTGGCGCTGGGCCGGCAACGGTTTTCGTCAAGGCCGCCGATCCGGCGCACAAAGCGCTAGTTCGCATGACCAGCGGGATGTTTCATGAGCCGCGGTTGTTCATGTCGTCTATTGAGTTACCTGTTGAGCACCCTCTCGTATACGCCGTGGCGATCGACGAAGACGCCTACGACTTCATCATGGTGATGGAGGATCTCAAGGCCCGCGGAGCCGACCCTCGAGATTCCTTGCGGCCGTTGACCCCCGAGCAGGCCGCCTCGGGCGTGCGCTCGCTCGGACGCATGCACGGGCAGTTCTGGGGCGATCGAGTGCTGCAGCACCCCGAACTCGGATGGCTCGAACCGTTCCTGCCCTTCGATGGGCTGCAATACGCGCCGCTACCGTCGGCCCTTGAGCGCCTCGACGCCGACACTCCCAACGAAGTGATGTCGCTGACCATCGAAGGCCTCGTCGAGGCGGTGTGGAAGCCCTACATTCGGACGCTCACCGCATCGCCACAGACTTTCCTGCACGGCGACGCCCACATCGGCAACACATATCTTGCGGCTGACGGAGAAGTCGGATTCCTGGACTGGCAGATGGCGCGAC
Source organism: Mycobacterium sp. (assembly GCA_036558625.1). Classification (GTDB taxonomy): domain Bacteria; phylum Actinomycetota; class Actinomycetes; order Mycobacteriales; family Mycobacteriaceae; genus Mycobacterium. The sequence continues at coordinate 24,833 of DATBFF010000041.1, forward strand.
GGGGGAACTTTTCACTCGATCTGGGCTATTTCTTACAAGGCGCCGTCACGACTGAGGATCGCCGAAAATATGAACACGACCTCCTCGCGGAATACCACGATGCGCTCGGGCTGGCCAGCAGCGAGAAGCCGTCTTTCGACGATGTTTGGTTGCGCTACCGAGCTTCAGTAGCCCATGGCCTGGCGTTGTGGCTGGTCACAGCGAGCGCTGGTAGGGGTCTCTGGCAACGCGCCGAGGTCGCCACCGCGCTTGCTCAACGCTACGCGAATGCCTATGGCGATTTAAACACCGCAGAGGCGATCGCCGATATCACAACGTGAAAAATCGCCGTCATCGTGAGGACACCCTCATTTGTGCAGACAGGTGAGCGCGTAGCGGGCCGGCGGTTGGTAATTA
>DATBFF010000042.1:0-5406 GCA_036558625.1 Mycobacterium sp.
TACCGCGATGAGAATCAGTGTGTTCGGGCTTGGCTATGTGGGTTGCGTGTCCGCCGCCTGCCTCGCATCACGAGGCAACCAGGTGGTCGGCGTCGACATCAGCCCGATCAAGGTCGACTTGATCAACTCGGGCCGGGCGCCGGTCGTCGAGGAACGGATCGGTGAACTAACGGCCGAGATGGTGAATTCCGGTGCGCTGCGCGCGACGAGCGACATCGCCGCCGCCATCGCGCAGACGGACATTTCGCTTATCTGCGTGGGAACGCCGTCGGCGCCGAACGGAAGCCTGTCGACGGTCTACCTGGAGCGGGTGGCCGAGGAGATCGGCGTCGCGATCCGCGACAAAGCGGCCCGGCACACCATCGTCTTCCGCAGCACGATGCTCCCGGGCACCTGCCTGAGTCTGCTGGTCCCGGCCGTCGAACAGGCGTCCGGGAAGATCGCCGGCGCGGACTTCGGGGTCGCGGTCAACCCGGAGTTCCTGCGCGAGGGCACCAGCGTGAAGGACTTCTTCGCCCCGCCGAAGACGGTCATCGGCCAGTTCGACAGCGAGAGCGGCGATTTGGTCGCCGAGCTGTACGCAGACCTGCCCGGCGAGGTGTTCCGGGTGCCCATTCCGGTTGCCGAAATGGCGAAGTATGCGGACAACGCCTTCCACGGCCTGAAGATCGGCTTCGCGAACGAGATGGGCGCAATCTGCCAGGCGATCGGCCTCGACTCCCACGATGTGATGGACATCTTTCTGGCCGACACCAAGCTCAACATCAGCACCGCCTACCTGCGTCCCGGCTTCGCTTTCGGCGGTTCGTGCCTGCCGAAGGACCTGCGGGGTCTGGTCTACGCGGCCCAACGCGCCGACGTGTCCGTGCCGATCCTGTCCAACGTGCTGCTCTCGAACGAAACGCATCTGCGGCGGGCGGTGGATGCGGTGATCGCGACTGGGGCACGCAAGATCGGCATGTTCGGGCTGTCGTTCAAGGCCGGCACCGACGACCTGCGGGAAAGCCCGTTGGTGGAGCTGGCGGAGCGGTTGCTCGGGAAGGGCTTCGACCTCAAGATCTACGACGCGAACGTCTCGATGTCACGGTTGATCGGCGCGAACAAGGAGTACATCGAGAACACCCTGCCGCACCTCGGCGATCTGCTGACCAGTGACGCCGCAGAAGTCATGGCGCACGCCGACGTTTGCGTCATCGGCAGCAAGGACGCCGCGGTGCTGGAGGTCCTGGCGGACGCGCAGGGCAAGACGGTCATCGACCTGGTCCGTCTCCCGGATGCCCGGGAGCGTCGTGCCGAGCCGGAATATGTCGGCATCGGTTGGTAGCGCGCGCCCGCTCGCGGTCGTCCCTGCTCTCGAGCAGCCAATCGCCAGCGTCGTCATTCCCGCGTACAACGAGGTAGCGGTCATCGGCCGCACGCTCGACGCGTTGCTCGCCGGGACAGTGCCCGGAGAACTCGACGTAATCGTCGTCGCTAATGCCTGCCGCGACCGCACCGCCGAGGTCGCCGCAGGCTACGGCGTTCGGGTGTTGTCAACCTCGACCGGCGGAAAGGCGCATGCTATCCGCCTCGGCGACGCCGCGTGCCGCACCTATCCGCGGATATATCTCGACGCGGACGTCACGCTCGATGCGGAGTCGGTGCGACACTTGGTTGCCGCCCTAAGCGACCCCGGGGTATTGGCTGCCGCGCCGGAGCCCGAGTGGGACCTCGAGGGTGCCGGACGCATCGCCCGACGTATCTGCAAGGTGCACAACGCGCTCATCGCTCCGTCCCGGGCGCTGGCCGGCGTCGGCGCCTACGCGTTGACCGAGGAAGCGCACAGCCGCGTCTTTCCTCTTCCGGACATCATCGCCGATGACGGGTTGGTGGACCGCAGCTTCGTGGGCGGCGAACGAAGGACGGTTCCGGCCGCCCGATCTGTCGTCCGGCCGGCGCGGACCGTGCGAGCGCATCTCGCGCGACGGGTGCGCGTCCGGCAGGGCAATCGTGAACTGGATGCGATGGGCATTCCCGCACCGCATGAGCGGCTGACATTGAGATCGCTTTCCACGCTCATTCACGATCGAGTGGTGAGCCTCGCCGACGCCACGTGCTACCTTGCTGCGCTCGCCGCCGACCGCATCATTTCTCGACGCACGCCACGTGGCACGTGGGGCACCGACGCGTCGAGTCGCGGCTGACATCCGGTTGCCTCCCGGCGGCAGGGACCGGACCTCGGCCGCGGCCGCTACCTCGACGGCTGAACCGGCCCGCCGTCGTCCCAGACGTTGCCCGTCCACACGTTGCCCGGCTGATTGATGTCGAACTGGGTAACCGGACCGTACCGCGCGCACTTGTCGTTGGACCCGCGCTCGAAGACGTTGTTCTGGTAAACGACATGGTTCGCGTGGGCGTTCAGCCCCCCGACCTCACCGCCGTAGGTGCAGAAAGCGCTGTCGTAGTTCGCGCCCATCAGGTTGTCCTTGATCAGGACGTTCTGGATGATCCCGAAGTTCGGAATCAAGTTGATATCGCCGGTGCATCCGCCTTCCTGGGGCGTGTTCTCCTGCTCTACCGGATGGTCGCAGACGACCGTGTTGTGGATCAGCGTGGACGGCGTCCCGCCGTCGTTGAGGAACCCGCCCAGGTGGTACGGGACGCCATTGAGGGACTTCCCGTTGAACTGTCCGTGCAGATAGGAGTCGGTGATGTTGCAGTACATCGCGCCGTTCTCGCACTGTGCGCCGTTGTGGCCACCATGCGAATTCACCCGGACGAGTGAGTAGTTACCACAGCAGATCGCCGGGATGTCCACGGCGCCCGCGTCGACCTCCGTGTCGGTGATCGTCATCGACCATGTGTTGGGGTTGGGCAGCGAATCCTGATCCATCCACACGTTGCCATTGATCTTCGAGTTCTTGATCTGAACGTTCTTGGCATGGACGGTGAGCGTCGAGCAGTTGACCGTTTTGGCGTCGATCACGGTGCCGTCGGTGGTGATCGTGCAGGGGCCGGTGTAGGTGGTCAGCGTCGTACCGCGCGGCACGCCGGTGCAGGACGAATCCGGGAAGTCCGGCAATGCGCAGGAGCTGCCCCCGGGGGGCTCGCTCGAGGAACGCGTCGTGCTGGGCGCGCTCGACGTCGGAGTGCGTGACGTGCTCGACGACGTCGGTGGGTTGGACGTCGTTGGGGTGCGTGAGCTACTGGACGAAGTCGGCGGGCGCGAGGTCGAGGTCGTTCCAGACGACGTTGTCGGTTCCGGGGTCTCCGGCGAGCTGGTGGTCGGCCCCGACGTCGGCGTGCCCTCGTTGTCACCGGCCGCCTTGAAGGCGACGACGTGCATGACCCAGTCTGCGTCGTTGTCGAGCCAGGCTGAGGCACGGTAGTGGCCGTCGGCCGCGATCCGATCCTCCGTGATGTCGCCGCCGTCGCGAATCCGAACCGTGAAGTTGTTGCCGGCATTGGTGGCGAGACCTGTCGACGCTCCCGCGCCGAAGAGCAGTTCGCCGTCGTCGCGGGTTGTGATCGAGCGACTGGTAAGGCGTGACCCGTTGCCGGTTCCTGCCGCAGCGCGGTCGACCGGGTCGGCGGTGGCTACACCCGAGTATTCGTGCACATATAGTGCGGCTGACGTCACCGGCGCGCTGAAGCGAACCGTCACCGTCGTGTCCCCCGCCGTGACGTCACTGGCGTAGAGCACTTGGGCGCCCGAGCCGTCGGCCCACTCGGTGACACCCGTACCGGCGTCCGCCCAGTCGTTGCCGTTGTTGTCCGCCACCGTGATCGCTGCGGTGTTGCTCCACCGGACGAACACGACGATCAGGTTCCCCGCCGTTACCGAATCCGGCAGTGCCGCACGGACTGTCGACCCTGAACCGATATGTGCCGAACTGTCCTGAACCTCAGCCGGGGCGCCGGATGATGTGCCGGCGGCACTCGATGAGGCGATCTGCGCCGCGACCGTGCTCAGGCACAGCAACGCAATTGCGATAGCGATAATGGGCGCCTTCAGCCACGGATTACCCGTGGACCGAGTATGCCGAGCAGGGTGGGCGACGCGTCGCATTCAATAACCTCACTTGGTTGAACTGCGTTGATCCGACCTCCCCCGTGCGGACAGTACGCACCCGCGCCGAGTGATCACAAGTGAGGTGACTAATGTTTTCTCGTTACCATGGAGTATATGGCTTGGCACCGCTTACCGCGCCTTTACAGGCGCACCTATTTTGCTTCATGTCCCTTTCACATTGGCGATCATTCGGTGCAGTCGACGCCAGAATTCCGTGAACCGGCACCATCGGTGCGTGACCGCTCGTGCCCGTCCGTGCACCCATTCTGACATCGATCTGCCCCGAACGGTCGATCGAGGCATCGTGGCCTTCGCCGGCCGGCGCGAAGATCGGAAGATCAGCGCGCTTTGCGCCGCGCCGCGGGGCCCGCGAGCCGACCGGGCGCGCCCGCCTTCGCTGTTGCTGGCCCGGGAGAAAGCCTTTCGAATGCGGTGAGCCCTCAGTGCAACCGCAATTGCTTGTATGACCAATTCAAGCAATTAGGACTTCGCATTTGGGCATATCGCTTGAGGGGCGCGCCGATGATGTGGAACGATACCTAAATGACTGCCGAGCCGTCGACCGACACGTCCGCCGCGTCGGACAAGAAGCTGAGCACGACGATCAGGCAGTGGTTCGTCGAATCGCCTACGTCGATTGGGGGATCCGCTCGACGGCGGCGATGGGAGGTTGTCCAGCGAAATTTCCCTGAGTTGCCCGATATGCGCGTTGTTGACCTGGGCGGAACGGTGGAGACCTGGAGAAGGGCGCCGGTTCGTCCACGCGAGGTCACCGTGGTCAATCTGTTTGAGCCAGGCGATTCCGATGACCCGCGGCTGATACCGGTCAAAGGGGATGCGTGCACGGCTCGTGACACGTTGGTCAGCGCCGCCTGCGCAACCGAGTTCGATCTGGCATTCTCGAATTCACTGATAGAGCACGTGGGCGGTCATGCGCGTCGGCTGGCGCTCTCCCGCGAAATCCGATCCTTGGCGCCGTACCACTGGGTCCAGACACCCTATCGATATTTTCCGATCGAACCGCATTGGCTGTTCCCGCTGATGCAATTCTTGCCGATGTATTTGCGTGCCAATGTGGCCCTGCGTTGGCCGCTGAGTCACTCGAAACCGAACTCGTGGGAAGATGCACGGGAAGACGTCGTGTGGACTGAATTGGTCAGCCAAACGGAGATGCGGATGTACTTCCCGGAGTCCGTGCTATTCAAGGAGCGGTTAGCCGGGCTGGTGAAGTCGATCACCGCGATCCGCGCGCCGGGATGCGGCTCGACGTCCTAGTTGGCTAGGCCTGGGCCCTCAATCCGGATCCGCCTACCCTTCGCTTGATCCGTCGCACCGTTCGCGCCGTGAGGTGATTG
>DATBFF010000043.1:0-114629 GCA_036558625.1 Mycobacterium sp.
TCGCCCGTCAGGCCCATGCCCGCGGTGCGTATGTGGCGCTGGTCGGCCGTCGGCTGGCACCGCTGCAGGAACTTGCCGATGCGCTCGGCGAACGCGCGGCCGCCTTCGAAGCCGATGTCACCGACGCCGACAAACTCGCGCAGGCTGCCGACGGTGCCGTCACCGCGTTCGGCGGCATCGACGTCGTCGTCGCCAACGCCGGCATCGCGCCGCCGTCGCAACCGGTCGCCACCATCGCACCGGTGGACTTCGAGCGCACTGTCGAAGTCGATCTCCTCGGCCAGTGGAAGACGGCGCGGGCAACGCTGCCGGCGCTGATCGAACGGCGCGGGCACATCATGTTCGTCGGCTCGATCTACGCGTTCTTCAACGGCGTGCTCGCCGCGCCCTACGCGATGAGCAAGGCGGGTGTCGAGCAGCTGGCCCGGGCGTTGCGGGTAGAGCTCGCCCATCGCGGGGTGACGGCCGGCATCGCATACCTCGGCTTCATCGACACCGACTTGGCGGCCAATGCGTTCGAAGACGAAGCGGCGGCCATGGTCCGCCAAGCCGCACCGCGCTTTTTGACCCGGCCGATTCCGGTCGATGACGCGGCGACGGCCGTGCTCGACGGAATCCAGCGGCGCGCGGGCCGGGTCGCCGCACCGGCATGGGTCTCGGCGATGCTCGCCACCCGCGGTGTGACCACCGCCGTGATGGACGACGTCATGTTGCACAGCCGTGACGTTGCGAGGGCGGTTGACAGTGCCGAATTCACGGCGCGGGTATGACGCTAGCCTTTCGGCATGGCGTCCCGTTTCGATTCTGATGTCTACGCTCGCCGGCTGCATGAGGCCGCCAACGCGACGTCCGCGGCGGGGCTCGCCGGCCTCATCATCACCCCCGGCTATGACCTGCAGTATCTGGTCGGCTCGCGTGCGCAGACCTTCGAGAGGCTGACGGCGCTGGTATTGCCCGCGGGACGCGCGCCCACGGTCGTGGTGCCGCGACTGGAGCTGGCGTCACTGAGAAATTCCGCGGTCTCGGAACTGGGGTTGGCCGTGCGGGATTGGGCCGACGGCGAGGATCCCTACCAGTTGGTGGTCAACGCCCTCGGGGCGACACCGCAGGCAACGGCGGTGGCCGACTCCATGCCAGCTCTGCATTTGCTGCCGCTCACCGAGATACTCGGTGTCACACCCAAACTCGCGACGCCCGTGTTGCGGCAGCTGCGAATGACCAAGGACAACAGCGAGGTTGACGCGCTGCGCAAAGCCGGCGCGGCGATCGACCGCGTGCATGCTCGCGTGCCGGAGTTCCTTGCGCCCGGCCGCACCGAGGCCGACGTCGCCGCAGATATCGCCGACGCGATTGTGGCAGAAGGTCATTCGGCCGTGGCGTTCGTCATCGTCGGCTCCGGCCCCCATGCGGCCGACCCGCATCACGAGTGCTCGGATCGGGTGTTGGAGGCCGGTGACATGGTCGTCGTCGACATCGGTGGCGCCTACGACCCGGGCTACCACTCGGACTCCACTCGGACGTACAGCTTGGGCGAGCCGAACCAACAGATAGCACAACAGTATTCGGTGCTACAGCGCGCACAACAGGCGGCGGTCGCCGCCGTGCGCCCGGGCGTCACCGCAGAACAGGTGGACTCGGTCGCCCGCGGCGTGCTGGCCCAAGCGGGTCTGGCCGATGCGTTCGTGCACCGCACCGGGCACGGCATCGGGCTGTCGGTGCACGAGGAACCGTACATCGTCGAGGGCAATCGCTTGCCGTTGCGCCAAGGAATGGCGTTCTCCGTCGAGCCGGGCATCTACTTCCCGGGCCGCTGGGGGGCTCGGATCGAAGACATCGTCATCGTCACGCCGTACGGCGCGGAGCCCGTGAACCACCGGCCGCACGAGCTGACGGTGGTTCCGCTGCCAGAAGCCTAAGAGCGGTCCAGCAGGTCCGAGGAGCCCAGCACCCGCTCGATCTTCACCTCGATCACCACCCGCTTCGGGTTTTCCCGTGGCGTGCGGTAGCGCTGCGCGTAGCGCAGCTCCGCATCGCGGACGGCCTCCGCGTCGGTATTGACACTGGCCTGGCCCTCCAGCGACAACCACCGGGCCCCGTCGACCTGGCTGAGTACCGCGATCCCCCCGCGCGCGGCGTTGACCGCCTTCTGCGATCCGCCGGTGGTGATCACCCGGGCGATGTGAGTCTTGGGGTCGAACGTGAACCCGACGGCCACCACGTGCGGTGAATTGTCGACGCGCAGCGTGGTCAGCATCGCGAGGTGGCGCTCGGTCAAAAAGGACAGCGCCTCGGTGGTCAACCGGGTCGTCGACGTGTTTGCCATCGCAGGACACGCTAGCGCAGGCGATAGTCTCCACGGGTGGACGACACGGGCAGCGAGGTAGTCGTCATTTTCGGGGGCCGCAGCGAAATCGGCACGGAGCTTGGGGTGCGCCTTGCCCCGGGTGCGACCGTAGTGCTGGCCGCGCGGGACTCGCATCGGCTCGACGAGCAACGCGAGGCGCTACGAGTCGGCGGCGCCGCGGCAGTGCATGCCGTCGAGTTCGACGCCGACCACGTCGCGAGTCATGGCCGGTTGGTGTCTTCGCTCGTCGCCGAGTACGGCGCGATCAGCACCGCAGTGCTGGCGTTCGGCATTCTCGGCGACCAGAACCGCGCCGAAGCGGACGCCGAGCATGCGGTGCAGATCGTGCACACCGACTACGTCGCCCAGATCAGCCTGCTCACGCACTTGGCGCAGACCATGAAAGCGGCCCGCCGCGGCAGCTTGGTGGTGTTCTCGTCGGTGGCCGGGGTGCGGGTGCGCAAGGCGAACTACGTGTACGGCTCCGCCAAGGCGGGGCTGGACGGATTCGCCAGCGGATTGGCCGACGCGCTGGACGGCACCGGTGTGCACCTGCTGCTGGTGCGGCCTGGATTCGTGGTCGGGCGGATGACCGAGGGCATGTCGCCCGCGCCGTTCGCCAGCACGCCGCAGCAAGTGGCCGCCGCGACGGCGCGGGCACTCGTCCGCGGCCGTCGCACTGTATGGGTCCCGGGGGTGCTGCGCCCGCTGTTCTTCGCGATGCGGCTGCTGCCCCAATTTGTATGGCGGAGAATGCCACGGTGATGAGCGCTCGCGCGAAGAACAGACGGCCATGATCACCGTGGTGGGGATCGGTGCCGACGGGATGGGGGGCTTGTCGGAGGTGGGCCGCACCGAACTGCGCCGGGCGCGCACGGTGTACGGCTCCGCTCGCCAGCTGGCTCTGCTTGACGACACCGTGGCCGCCGAACGTCGCTCGTGGCCGTCGCCCATGCTGCCCGCGCTGCGCTCGCTGCCCGACGCCGTGCACGTCCTCGCCAGCGGCGACCCGCTACTGCACGGGGTCGGCACCACGCTGGTCCGATTGTTCGGTGCCGTTAATGTCTTTGTCGTTCCCCATGTTTCGAGCATTACGCTGGCGTGCGCCCGCATGGGCTGGTCCGTTCACGACACCGAGGTGATCAGCCTCGTGGCGGCAGAACCACACACCGCGGTGCGGCGCGGCGGGCAGGCCGTGGTGCTGTCCAGCGACCGCACGACGCCGCGCGCGCTGGCGATCCGCCTCGACACGTCGGGCCGCGGTGACTCGGAGTTCACCGTGCTCGAGCAGCTCGGCGGCCCGCTGGAGCGGCGCCGGTCAGGCACCGCGCGTACCTGGGCAGCCGATCCACCGCTCGATGTCGACGACCTCAACGTCGTCGCGGTCCGCTATCTGCCGGACGAGCGGGTGTCGACGCTCCCTGACGACGCGTTCGTCAACGACGGGCAGATCAGCAAGCGCGGTATCCGGGCGGTGACGCTGAGCGCGCTGGCGCCGCGGCCCGGCGAACTGCTGTGGGACGTCGGCGCCGGCTCGGGCAGCATCGCCGTCGAGTGGTGCCGCAGTGGACGCGGCTGTTACGCGGTCGCCTTTGAACGAGACGAGCGGCGCCGCGAATTCGTCTCGCTCAACGCGATTGCGGCCGGCGTGGCGATCGAGGTGCGCGGCGCCGCACCGGATGCGTTCGCCGGCGCGGCCGACCCGTCGGTGATCTTCGTTGGTGGCGGCCTTACTGAAGCGGGATTACTGGAGGCCTGCCTCGACTCTTTGCGCCCGGACGGCCGGCTGGTGGCAAACGCCGTCACCGCTGAGTCGGAAGCTGTTCTTGCGCAATGGTATTCGTCGCTTGGGGGCCACCTGCACCGGTACCAGCATTACACCGGCGAGCCATTGGGGAAATTCACCGGTTGGCGCCCCGCGCTGCCCGTCACCCAGTGGGCGGTGACGAAGCGGTGACGGTGTACTTCATCGGTGCCGGCCCCGGCGCCGCGGATCTGATCACCGTGCGCGGAGCGCGACTGGTTGCGCAGTGCGCGGTGTGTCTGTATGCCGGGTCGATCATGCCCGACGATCTGCTTGCGCTGTGTCCGTCCGACGCCCACATCGTCGACACCGGCCCGCTCACGCTGGACCAGATCATCGACGAACTCGCGGCCGCCGACGCCGCCGGGCACGACGTCGCACGCCTGCACTCCGGCGACCCGGCGCTCTACAGCGCGCTCGCCGAACAGTGCCGCCGTCTCGACCCGCTGGGCATCGCCTACGAAATCGTGCCGGGCGTAGCGGCTTTCGTCGCCGCGGCCGCGGTCTTGCGTCGAGAGCTGACGGTGCCAGGCGTTGCGCAGACAGTCACGCTGAGCAGGGTGGCGACGCTGTCGACGGCAATGCCGCCGGGGGAGGGGCTGTCCGCACTGGCGGGGCACGGCACTTTGGTGTTGCATCTCGCGGCGGCCCAGATCGACGCGGTCGTGCCTGAGCTGTTGGCTGGCGGCTACAAGCCCGAAACACCGTGCGCTGTCGTGGCTTTCGCCAGCTGGCCGCAGCAGCAGGTGGTGCATGGCACGCTCGACGACATCGCCGAGCAGATGCACGATGCCGGCATCACCCGCACGGCGGTCATTGTGGTCGGTGACGTGCTGGCCGCAGACGGGTTCACCGACAGCTACCTCTACTCGCCGGCGCGGCGGCGCAGCGGGAGGCACTGATGCGGGTGTTGGTGCTCGGCGGCACGGCCGAGGCGCGATCCCTTGCGGAGCGCATCCACACCGACGTCGACGTCGTGAGTTCGCTTGCCGGCCGGGTGCCGAATCCCGCGTTGCCCGCGGGCGAGGTGCGCATCGGTGGTTTCGGAGGAGCCGAGCCGATGCGACAATGGCTGGCCGACAACCAGATTGACGCGGTCGTCGACGCGACGCATCCGTTCGCGGCGGAGATCACGGCGCGTACTGCTGCAGTGTGCGACGAGCTCGGTCTGCCGCACCTGGTACTGGTCAGACCGCCGTGGGACTCGAGTGATTTCCAGACGGTGGCGTCCCCGGCGGATGCGGCCGAAGTGCTTGATCACCAAGGGTATTCACGGGTTTTCCTGACGAGTGGGCGATCCACGATCGGTGCGTTCACGCGCTCGACGGCGTGGTTTTTGATTCGTGTGGTCATCGCCCCCAACGCCGACGTGCTGCCGATGCGGCACACGCTGCTGACATCTCGCGGACCGTACACCTACGACGACGAGCTCGCGCTGATGCATGAGCACCGCGTCCATGCGCTCGTCACCAAGAACAGCGGCGGCGACTACACCCGCGCAAAACTGGATGCCGCTGCGGCGCTGTACATTCCGGTCGTGATGATCGAGCGTCCGCCGCTGCCGTCGGGTGTCACGACGGTGAGCACGGTCGACGGTGCGGTCGCCTGGCTGGCGAGCAGCTAGCCCTCGACGAGCTGCTTGACCCGCGACAGGAGCTCGTCGGGTGTCGAGGGGTCGAAGTCTTCGCCGTTGATGCGGATGGTGGGAGTGCCATCGATGTCGGCCTTAAGGGCCTGGCCCTTCACCAGTGAACGGTAGGTCCCGTTGTTGATGCAGTCCGCGGCGCCACCCGCACCTGCCTCCTGCGCTTTTCCGATCAGCTCCGAGTTGTCGGGGAAGCTGCTCGCCGATTCGGATGGCTGATCGGCGTAGAGAGCAGCATGGAACCGGCGAAACGCGTCGATCGACTGATCGGCCACACAGTATGCGGCTGCGCCGGCACGCGACGAGTAGTCACGGTTGCCGCGGTCCAAGATGCTGACCATGTAGTAGTCGGCCGCCACCTGGCCTGACTCGATCAGCTGACTGACCGCGGCACCGTAAGTTTCCTCGAAACGGCGGCAGAACGGGCACAAGAAGTCCTCATAAAGCGACAGCACCACTTTCGGCTGGCCAGTGTCTGCCGCGGTGATGAGGTTGGACGATGTCACCCGAATGGCCTTGACGCCGTCGACTTCGGCCGGTGGCGACGGTGCGCCGTTGTGCCCCTTGATGACCGAAATGCTGATCGCGGCCGCGGTGACGATCACGACGAGGGCTATGACACCGCCGACGAGCGCAATCGTCGCTCTCCGGTTCAGGCCGGTCTTTGCGTGCGCGTCGTCGACCCAGAACTGCCAGCCGGGTGGTGTAGGCGGCCACGACGGATCGGGCATCCAGCCGTGCGGAGGTGTCCAGCCCTGTGGCACAGGCCAGTTCGGCGGTGGGTTGAAGCGCATCGACGTCCTTCCGAAAGTCGGGCTGCGAGCTACCCCGGGTAGCGGCGGGGGGTGAAGACGCGGTCGCCGTACCACTGCGTCTGTGACGAGCCGACGATCAGCAGGCACCGCATGTCGATGCTCGCCGGGTCGAGTTCGCCGAGTGCGACCACCCGTACGTCCTCGTTCGGACCGGACACGTCGCGCCCGATCACCACCGGCGTCCCCGGATCCCGGTGTTGCAGAAGCAGATCCCGCATCGCGGCGACCTGCCAGGTGCGGCTCTTGGAGGCCGGGTTGTAGATGGCGAGCACCAGATCCGCCGCCGCGGCCGCCGCCAGCCGGGCCTCGATGACCTCCCACGGCTTCAGCCGATCCGACAGCGACAGCACCGCGTAGTCGTGTCCGAGCGGCGCGCCGACCCGGCTTGCCACCGCCTGCGCGGCGGTCATCGCCGGGATCACTCGCACGCACACGTTCGGCCACTGCTTGGCCTCTTCCAGCACTGCGGTCGCCATCGCGAACACCCCGGGGTCACCGGACGAGACCACCGCCACCGCCCGGCCCTGCTCGGCCAGCGTGCACGCCAGCTGCGCGCGCGCCGGCTCGTCGGTGTTGTCGCTTGCGTGCCTGCGCTGACCGTCGCGCAACGGCACCCGGTCCAGATACGGCCCGTACCCGATCAGGTCGGTGGCCGCGTGCAGTTCACGGCGACACTGCGGCGTCATCCACTCCAGCGCGCCGGGGCCCAGGCCCACGACGGCAACGCTTCCGGGCGATGAGCCGCTTGCGCGAAGAGCAGAAGGCACCGATGGACGGCGCGATCGCGTGCCCGGGACCAACGCCAGCGAGAAGTAGGGGACGGACTCGTCGTCGACATTCCCGGCCGGCAACACCCGCTCGGCTGACGTGCTGGCCCGCTCCACATAGAACGCCTCACCCAACCGCCCGGAGAGCGAAAGAGCTTCGCGCACACCCGGATAGGAGCGTCCCAGCTTCAGCACGACGGCCGCGTCGGCCTCACACAGATGGCCGGCCAGCTCGGCCACCGGCATCGTCCCGGGCAGCACCGTGAGCACGTCGTCGCCCTGCACCAGCGGGGTCCCGGTAGCGGCCGATGCGGCACTCACCGATGTCACACCCGGCACGATCACCGCGTCGAACCGTTCGGTGAGCCGGGTGTGCATGTGCATGTAGGAGCTGTAGAACAGCGGGTCACCCTCGGCGAGCAGCGCGACATTGCGGCCTGCGTCCAGATGCGCGGCGATTCGCTGCGCGCACTGGGTGTAGAAGTCGTCGATAGCGCCGGCGTAACCACCCGGATGGTCGACGGTCTCGGTCGTCACCGGGTAGACCAGATGCTCCTCGATCTGGCCCGCCCGCAGGTACGGCTCGGCGATACCGCGGGCGATGCTGTTGCCGTGCCGAGCGCTGTGGTAGGCGACGACGTCGGCCTCGCCGATGACGCGGGCGGCCTTGACGGTGACGAGCTCGGGGTCACCCGGACCCAGACCGACGCCCCACAACGTTCCGCGCCCTGTCACGGCTGCGCGCCTGCGATCGCGTTGACGGCCGCGGCGGCCATCGCGCTGCCGCCCCGGCGCCCGGTCACCAGCAGATAGGAGATTCCGCGCGGGCGCGCAATCAGCTCCTGTTTGCACTGCGCCGACCCGACGAAGCCGACCGGGCCGCCGAGCACAGCCGCCGGTGCGGGCATGCCGTCGTCGATGAGCTCGAGCAAACGAAACAGCGCGGTCGGGGCGTTGCCGATCGCCAGCACCGCACCGCTGATCTTCTCGGCCCACAGTTGCACTGCGGCGGCCGAGCGGGTGGTCTCCAATTTCGCAGCCAGGTCGGCGGCCCGCGGGTCGGCCACCAGCGACACCACTTCGTTTCGGCCCGCCAGCCGGGTGATGCCCGCGGCCACCATCGACGAGTCGCACAAGACCGGCGCCCCGGCGGCCAGCGCACTACGCGTGCGGGCGACGACGTCGTCGGTGAACGCGACGTGCTCGGCCAGGTCGACCTGCCCGCAGGTGTGGATCAGTCGCACGACGACGTCGGCGACATCCTCCGGGAACCGGGACAGGTCGGCCTCTTCGCGGATCGCCGCGAACGACTGCCGGTAGATCTCGGCCGGGTCGCGGACGTAGTCGATCACCCGCTCACCTTACGAACGTCGTCGCCGGGCCGGCTTCCGCACGCCCGCTCGCATCCGACGTAGTGGCGATGCCCGCCGGTGATGCCGTGCTCGACGTCACGGGCCGCTTGCGCGCGCACGTCGGCCGCCGAGTGCTCGCAGCCCGGACTTCCCGTGCACGCACTTACCGAAAGCCACGGCGACGCCCCATCGAACACCAGCCCGAGTGAGTCCGGCAGCGTGATGGTGCGATCGAGGTCGCACACCAGCACCGAGCGCCACGGTGTGATTACCATCGGCGCCGCCAACGAGGCCAGCCATTGCGCGACGTCGGCGTGCAGCACGCCCAACGGGACCCCGGCACCCAGCGCGACGCGCCCGTCGGTCTGTGTGAGCCAGCCCACCGGTGGGCGCGTCACCGGCGGCCACGTCGCACCCGGCTCTGCCGATACGTCCAAACCGGTAAGCAATGGAGTCGCATCAGCGAGTTCGCTTACCCGCCAAGCCTTTCCGCGCATCGCAGCGAACCTCTGCGCGACCCCGATCATCGTCGGCACGGTATCGGCGCGGGGCACCCGGACCCCGGTGTCGCGGCCCGCCAGCAGCAGCGCGGCGCTCTCGCCGTCCAGATGCACGCCGACGTCGGCCGCCAGGCCCGACACGTCGCCGCGACCGTCGTCGATGCCGAACCAGCACCGCCCCGACAGCTCCGCCAGAGACTTCTCCGCCTGGATGGCCCCATCGAGTTCGCCGACGAGCCCCCGGATGTCGGGGTGTGCACCCACCCGCCCGGACAGCGGCGACGCCACGATGTTGCGCACCTTCTCGTGAGTGGCCGATGGCAGCAGGCCCGCGGCCGCGACCGCATCGGCGACGGGCGCTTCGTCGGTGATGCCGCGGATCTGGATGTTTCCCCGCGACGTCAGCTCCACAACCGGTGAGCCGAACTCGGCGGCGGCGCGGGCGAGGGCCGCCAGTTGCGGTGCGGTGATCATTCCGCCGGGCAGCCTGATCCGCGCCAACAGCCCGTCGGCGGCGCGGTGCAGCGTCAGAGCCCCCGGGCAGGCGTCGACATCGCGCAGGCGGGCCATCCTCTCACCGTAGAGCCCGGCGCCGTGCCACGATTGAGCTGTGCCGATGCCCGGTGCGGACAGGGCGTGGGGACGCGCGATCGGGTTGATCGCGCTGGTGATCCTCACTGGCGTCGCGCTGCGCGGATACTTACCCGGCGAGACGCATGACGCCGAAAAGCAACCCACCAACAGCCCGGCGGCGATGATCGCCGTCCTCACGCTGCTCGCCGCGGCGGTCGCGATCATCACGGTCGCGATCATCGCCACGCTGCGCGAACCGCGGCCCGCGCGGCAGGCCGGCGGGGACCTGCCGAACAGGCGCGACGGCGAGGGCTTCCGGCCGACATGGCGGTGGCTGATGATCGCTCTCGCGGTGCTGATCGTGTGGCTGCTGATCGTCGTGCTACTGATGCGGCTGGGAGCCCGCCTCGACGCGGATCATCCGGCCTCGCAGCCGGCCGCCACCACACCGGCGCCCGGCCCCGGCCAAGCGCCCCCGCCGCCTGGACCACCGCCGCCCGGCGAGTCGCAGGGTGACCTCTTCTGGCCCCTGTTCGGAACCACCGTGGCCATGGTGGCTATTTGGGCCGCCGGGATCGCCGTCGCGCTGCTGCGCCGCCGGCGCAAGGAAAATGTGCAATCACTCCCGGCCGCGGCCGAGCCCATGCCCGATGCGCCGGGACCCCCGCCCCTCGCAGTGGCCGCCGAGCGCGGACTGGCAGAGATGGGCGACCTGAGCCGTGAGCCGCGAGAGGCGATCATCGCGTGTTATGCGGCGATGGAAGGTGCGCTGGCGAACGCGCCCGAGGTGGTGCCACAGGATTCCGACACACCCTCGGAAGTGCTGGCCCGGGCTGTCGAACACGGTGCTCTGCATGCCGGCAGCGCAACAGAGTTGGTCGGACTCTTCGCGGAGGCCCGGTTCAGCCCGCACGTCATGACCGAAGCGCATCGCGAGGCCGCGGTGGCCGCTCTCGAGCTTGTGCTTGCCGAACTGCGGAGTCTGGCATGAACAAGTTTGTGGTTGTCGGGCTCACGTTGGTCATCGGCGTGGAGGTGCTGGTGTTCATGACGGCCGATCGTCATGTGGTGCTGTGGATTTCGGGTGCCACGGCGGCCGTGGTGCTGCTGGCCGGTCTTCGGCTTCTGGACAGTGAATCGCGGGCGGCCTCCGTCGAGCCGCCGGCCGACGGCCCCGCGGAGTCGATGCAGCGCTGGATCTCGCGGACCGAGTCGTTGATCCGCTGGGCGGATTCCAGCCAAGCCGATTGGGATCGGCACTTACGGCCAAGGCTGGCAAGGGAATTCATGACGGCCACCGGCCAGCGCCAGGGCAGAGACAACGCATCGATGCAGGCCACCGGACGGATGGTCTTCGGCGAAGACCTGTGGCAGTGGGTAGACCCCTCGAACATCTCGCACGCCGACGCCCGCAATCCCGGGCCCGGGCGCGACGCACTCTACGCAATCCTGCAACGATTGGAACGGGTATGACGATGCCGGCGACGGTGACGACTGCGCATTCGGAGGCTGTGCTCGACGAGATCGAGCGCGTGGTGGTTGGAAAACGTTCTGCGCTGACGCTCATTCTGACCACCGTGCTTGCCCGCGGCCACGTGCTGATCGAGGATCTGCCCGGGCTCGGCAAGACGCTGATCGCGCGCTCGTTCGCCGCCGCACTCGGGCTGCAGTTCACCCGCGTGCAGTTCACCCCGGACCTGCTGCCCGCCGACCTTCTCGGCTCGACGGTGTACGACATGCAGTCCGGCCGCTTCGAATTCCGCCGAGGGCCGATCTTCACGAACCTGCTGATGGCCGACGAGATCAACCGCACGCCACCGAAAACCCAGGCCGCCCTCTTGGAGGCGATGGCGGAGGGCCAGGTCAGCATCGACGGCGAAACGCACCCGCTGCCTTCCCCGTTCGTCGTGTTGGCCACCGACAACCCGATCGAATACGAGGGCACCTATCCGCTGCCGGAGGCGCAGCTCGACCGGTTCGCGATCAAACTCGAACTGAAGTACCTGTCGGCGCGCGACGAGACATCGATGCTGCGTCGTCGACTCGAGCGTGGCTCCGCGCAACCCATTGTGCGCGAAGTCGTGGACGCCGGCGACTTTCTGGCGATGCGTGAATCGGTCGAACAGGTCACGGTCCACGACGACATCCTGAATTACGTGGTGTCGCTGGCCGCGGCTACGCGAAACCACCCTCAGGTCGCGGTCGGCGCCAGCCCGCGAGCCGAACTGGATCTGGTTCAGCTCGCGCGTGCCCGCGCGCTGCTGTGTGGACGCGACTATGTGATACCCGAGGACGTCAAGACACTGGCCGTCCCGGCGATCGCGCACAGGATCAGCCTGCGCCCCGAGATGTGGGTGCGCAGCGTGCACGGATCCGACGTCGTCGAGCAGGTGCTGCAGCGGCTGCCGGTCCCACGCGCTCGTGGACGCACATGAGCGAGGTCGAATTCCGCTGGGGAGCTTCGGCGTTGACCCGTGCGCTTCTGACTTGCGCGGCGGCGGGTTGCGCTGCCGCGGTGATCGGTTCACGCTGGCAGCTGATCGCATTCGTCGCGCCGCTGCTGGGTGTGTTGTGCATGATCGGCTGGCAGCGTCCGCCGTCGAAAGTCCGCGCCAATGCGAAGCCGGAGCTGATGCGCTGCTTCGAATCCGAACCTGTCGAAACCACCGCATGGCTCACGCCGGAGGCGGCCGATGTCGCAGTGCGCTTCGACATCACGGCGCCGGCGGGCATGGAGATCGAGCTCACCGACGGCCGTGGTCAGCAGAAAACCGTTGTGGCGCAGGCGAAGCGGTGGGGAAGATATCCGCTGTCGGCTCGTGTGCAGGCCGTTTCCGGTGGCGGCCTGCTGGCTGGAACGGCGACCATCGACGTCGCCGAAGTGTTCGTGTTCCCGGTGACCCCACCACAGCCGACAGGGATCCCGCGCACCGAGCTGCCGGACCGCTTGGGCACGCACTTGACACGGCACACCGGCCCCGGTGTCGAATATGCGGACATCAGGGCGTATTTGCCTGGCGACCAGTTGCGGACGGTGAACTGGGCGGTGAGCGCACGGCGGGGCAGCCTGCACGTCACCGAGCGGTTGACCGACCGGGCCGCGGACGTCGTCGTGCTCGTAGACAACAGTGCGCAAGCGGCCGGACCGGCCACCGAGGCCACCGAGCGGGCTGTACGCGGCGCGACGCAGGTGGTGCAGACCGCTTTGCGCAACGGCGACCGTGCGGGCGTCGTCGCGCTCGGCGGCCGCCGCCCACGCTGGCTGGGCGCCGACATCGGCCGCCGCCAGTTCTACCGGGTACTCGATGCTGTCCTCGGTGCAGGCGGCGAATTCGAAACGACGACAGGCACATTGGCACCTCGCGCGGCGGTCCCGCCCGGCGCGATCGTCGTCGCATTCTCGACGCTGCTGGATACCGAGTTCGCCCTCGCTCTGATCGATCTTAAAAAGCGTGGCCACACGGTCGTGGCGATCGACGTGCTGCACGGCGCGCCGTTCGCCGAGGAACAAGACCCCATCATCACGCGCATGTGGGCGCTGCAGCGGGCGGCGATGTACCGCGACATGGGCGTGATCGGCATCGACGTGGTGTCGTGGCCGCACGACGTCACGCTCGACCAGTCGATGAGACTCGTGCCCGACCACGCGAGAGCGCGGCGGCGATGAGCGGCCCGGCCCAGCCCGCGCCGCTGGTGTTCTCGACCGCGTTCGGCTTGCTGATGGCGGCGGCCGGCGCCGTACATGCCACCAGACTCGGATTGGTCGCCGCCTTGCTCGCTGCCGTTGCCGTGCTCGTCGCGCTCAGATACCGGTCCGCCGCCACCCTGGCGGTGCTGCTGGTGATCGTCTCGGTCATATCGGCCGATGCGTACCCGCTCTTCGGCGCGCTGGCCGGTCTATCGGCAGCGGCGTACCTGGTGATCCGGCACGCAGCATCCGCAGGCATCGTGACCACGACGCGCCCGACCGTGCTCGGGATGGTGGGCTTCACGCTCGCAGGGAGCCTCGCCGCGGTGGTACCGCTGTCGGTTCCGTGGCTGCCTCTGGTGGCGCCGGTGGCGGTGGTGGTGATGTTCATCCTGGTGATGCTGCCGTTCTGGGGCGCTCCGGCGTATCGTCGCAAGCCATGAACCACCGGCCTGACATCAAAGTCGCGATCATCGGTGCCGGTATGTCAGGGCTGTGCATGGCCGTCAAGTGTCAGGATTCCGGCATCGACTCGTACACGATCTTCGAGCAGGCCTCCGAAGTCGGCGGAACGTGGCGTGACAACACCTATCCCGGGCTGACGTGTGACATCCCGTCCCGCTACTACAGCTACTCGTTCCGGCCCAACCCGGAGTGGTCTCGATTTCTGCCGCCGGGCCCTGAGATCCAGCAGTACTTCCGGGCGGTCGCCGACGAGCGAAACATCCGGCCGCACATCAAGTTCGACACCGAGGTGCGCGCTGCGCGGTACCGCGACGGTCAGTGGTGGCTCACAACCGACGCCGGCGACGAGCCCTTCGACGTGTTGGTCACCGCAACCGGGTTCTTGCGTGTGCCACGCTATCCCGACATTCCCGGCCGGGATGCGTTTGCCGGCCCGGCGTTTCACTCGTCGCGGTGGGATCACTCGGTGTCGTTGCCGGACAAGCGGATCGGGGTGATCGGAACCGGCTCGACGGGTGTGCAGATCACCGCCGAGCTGGGCGGGAACGTAAGGCAGCTCAAGGTGTTTCAGCGCACCGCGCAGTGGATCGCGCCGTGGCCGAATACCAGGTTCACACCGCTCACGAAGGCCATCATGCGGCGCTCACGGGCGCTCAACACGCTCAGCTATCGGTTCTGGGCGTGGTTCGTCGGCTCGGTGTTCGGCCGCGCACCGGTCGAGCCCGGCTGGCAACGCAAGTGGTATCAGTTCCAGTGCCGGTGGAATCTGCGGCTTTCGGTACGCGACCCGGCGTTGCGCCGCAAGCTCACTCCGAAAGACCAGCCAATGTGCAAGCGGCTGGTCTTCGCGGGTCACTACTACAAGGCGGTCCAGAAGCCGGGTGTCGAGATCGTCACCGAGGGCATCGACCACATCGAGCCGCGCGGCGTCGTCACCGTCGACGGCGTGGTACACGAGCTGGAGGTGCTGGTCTTCGCGACGGGGTTCGACGCCCGCGCGTACGTCCGCCCGATGGAGATCGTCGGCGAGAACGGCGTTGGCCTGAACGAGGTCTGGGCAGACGGGCCGTTCGCGTACCGCTCGGTTGCGGTGCCGGGATTTCCGAACCTGTTCATGATGACCGGCCCGCATTCGCCGATCGGAAACCAGTCTCTGGTCCCGGTCGCCGAAGACCAGGCCGACTACGCGTTGTGGTGGATCAACCAGATTCGCGAGGGCCGCATCGTCGCGGCCGCGCCTACCGAAGCCGCCACCAAGGAATACAACGACAGCATGAAAGCTGCGATGCCGCAGACGGTGTGGCTCACCGGCTGCAGCAGCTGGTATCTGGGTAAGGACGGACTGCCGGAGTTGTTCCCGTGGGTTCCCCAGCGCCATCGCGAACTGCTCGCCGACCGCGACCTTCGCGATTTCGAAGTACGCACCGCCTGACCAATTGTGCGAAATCGCTCATAGCGGGGTGTTCCCGGCGATATCTTTCCGACACCTTCCACGAAAGGGGCGCCACATGAACCGCCTCGCCTTAGCCGCCGCGGCGGCCGGTGTCGGCCTGAGCGTCGGGTGGGCCGTGCCCGCGCATGCCGCAGGCACCTGGGCCGCCATCGCCTATTCGGCGAGCTCCGATTACTGGCATATCGCATGGGGTCCCGCGACGGAGTCGGCAGCCGAACAACGTGCGATCCAAGGCTGTTCCGACAGAGGGAACGACTGCCAGATCGTGGCCTCCTCGCCCAACTGTGTCGCCCTCGCGGACGACGGGTCCAGCGTGCACGGCGGCGTGGGTACCACCCAGCAGGCCGCCGCCAATGATGCGCTGTCCCGATCGGGTGCCGGGGCTCACATCGAGGTTGCCAAATGCTCGACAGATCCGTGATGAGGTAACAATGACGGGTGCCTAGCCGCCCGTCACTGCCGACCGTCCTGCTGCTGTCGACGTCGGACACCGACCTCATCACCGCCCGCGCAAGCGGTGCGGCGTATGAGTGGGCCAACCCGTCGCGCATCCGCGTGGACGACCTGCCCGAGCTGCTGGCCGGCGTCGACGTCGCAGTGGTCCGCATCCTCGGCGGCTACCGATCCTGGCAGGACGGCATCGACGCGCTCAACGTCAGTGGGGTGCCGACGGTCGTGGTCAGCGGCGAGCAGGCTGCCGACGCCGAGCTGATGGACCACTCGACAGTTGCCGTCGGCATCGCGGTGCAGGCGCATCTGTATTTGGCGCACGGCGGTGTCGGCAACCTCGAACAGCTGCATGCCTTCCTGTCCGACACCGTGCTGATGACCGGGTTCGGGTTCGCCCCGCCGGCGCCGTCGCCGGCCTGGGGGATCCTGGACCGGCCGGCATCGGACAACGGCGGCCCGACCGTGGCTGTGCTGTATTACCGGGCTCAGCACCTGGCCGGCAACACCGCTTATGTCCACGCGTTGTGTGACGCGATCGAAAATGCCGGTGGCCGAGCTCTTCCCGTGTACTGCGCATCGCTGCGCACCGCCGAGCCGGAACTGATCGAGCTGCTCGGCACCGTCGACGCGATGGTGGTCACGGTGCTCGCCGCCGGTGGGGCGACACCAGCGCTCGCCGCCGCCGGCGGCGACGACGACAGCTGGAACGTCGCACACCTCGCTGCGCTGGATATCCCTGTGCTGCAAGGACTCTGCTTGACCAGCCCCCGTGCCGCATGGGAGGCCGGCGACGACGGCCTATCGCCGCTCGACGTCGCCACACAGGTGGCCGTGCCCGAGTTCGACGGCCGGATCATCACAGTCCCCTTCTCGTTCAAGGAGATTGACGACGAAGGCCTGATCTCGTACGTGCCCGACGCGGAGCGATGCGCGCGCGTCGCGGGTATCGCGCTGCGACACGCCCGGCTGCGCCGCGTCCCCGCCGCAGACAAGCGGGTCGCAGTCGTGTTCTCCGCCTACCCGACCAAGCACGCCCGTATCGGCAATGCCGTCGGGCTCGACACCCCGGCCAGCGCGATCGAACTGCTCACGGCAATGCGCGAGAACGGGTACCGGCTGGGCCAGATACCGGGACTCGACGCGCACGATGGTGACGCGTTGGTGCACGCACTGATCGAGCGCGGGGGACAGGACCCGGACTGGCTCAGCGCCGGACAGCTCGCAGGCAACCCGATACGCGTGCCGGCGCGTGAATACCGAGAGTGGTTCGCCGCACTGCCTGTCGGACTCACCGAACGGGTGCAGCAGCACTGGGGGTCGCCGCCAGGGGAGCTGTTCGTCGACCGCACCCGTGACGCTGACGGCGAAATCGTCATCGCCGCAATGCAATCCGGCAATGTCGTCTTGATGGTGCAGCCACCGCGAGGCTTCGGTGACAACCCGGTAGCCATCTACCATGACCCGGACCTGCCGCCCAGCCATCACTACCTGGCCGCCTACTACTGGCTGGACAAGGGATTCGGCGCCGACGCGGTGGTGCACCTGGGCAAGCACGGCAACCTGGAGTGGCTACCCGGCAAAACGCTCGGCATGTCGGCGGCCTGTGGACCCGACGCGGCGCTGGGCGATCTGCCGCTTGTCTATCCGTTTCTGGTCAACGACCCAGGAGAGGGCACGCAAGCCAAACGGCGCGCGCACGCTGTGCTCGTCGACCACCTGATCCCACCGATGGCGCGCGCGGAAACATACGGCGACATCGCGCGATTGGAGCAGCTGCTCGACGAGCACGCCTCGATCGCCGCGCTGGACCCGGCGAAACTGCCTGCGATTCGCCAGCAGATCTGGACGATGATCCAGGCGGCGAAGATGGACCACGACCTCGGCGTGGCCGAGCGGCCCGACGACGAACAGTTCGACGACATGCTGCTGCATCTCGACGGCTGGCTCTGCGAGATCAAAGACGTCCAGATCCGCGACGGACTGCACATTCTCGGCCGCCCGCCCGAAGGCGAGCACCAGCTCGACCTGGTGCTGGCCATTCTGCGGGCGCGCCAGCTGTGGGCTGGTGGCCAGTCGCTGCCCGGCTTACGGGAGGCGCTGGGGCTCGCTGAGGACGAATCCGACCGCGCCGCCGTCGATGCCGCCGAGGCGAAGGCCCGCGCACTGGTTGCCGCGCTGCAGAAGGCCGGCTGGGAGCCGGCAGCGGTCGACGGGCTGACCGACGATCCCAGAGTCGCCGCGATCCTGCGGTTCGCCGCCACCGAGGTGGTGCCGCGCCTCGCGGGTACCGGCGCGGAGATCGACCAGGTGCTGCGCGCGCTCGACGGAAGATTCATCCCCGCCGGGCCGTCCGGCTCGCCGCTGCGCGGGCTCGTCAATGTGCTGCCCACCGGCCGCAACTTCTACTCCGTCGATCCCAAAGCGGTGCCGTCGCGGTTGGCGTGGGAAACCGGTGTGGCACTGGCGGATTCGCTGTTGGCCCGCTATCGCGGCGAGACGGGGCAGTGGCCGCAGTCGGTCGGCCTGTCGGTGTGGGGCACGTCGGCGATGCGGACCGCCGGCGACGACATCGCGGAAGTGCTTGCGCTGCTGGGCGTTCGGCCGGTGTGGGACGATGCCTCGCGCCGGGTGACCGGGCTGGAACCGATGCCGCTGACGGAGCTGGGCCGACCACGCATCGACGTCACCGTGCGCATCTCGGGCTTCTTCCGCGACGCGTTCCCCCATGTCGTCACGATGCTCGACGACGCGGTGCGGCTGGCCGCGAGCCTCGACGAAGCCGCACAGGACAACTACATCCGCGCCCACGCCCAAGCCGACCTGGCCGAGCATGGCGACCAACGACGCTCCACCACGAGGATCTTCGGATCGAAGCCCGGGACGTACGGCGCGGGGCTACTGCAGCTGATCGACAGCAGAGCATGGCGCAGCGACGCAGACCTCGCCGAGGTTTACACCGCCTGGGGCGGATTCGCGTACGGCCGTGGACTGGACGGCGCACCGGCGTCGGACGACATGACTCGGCAGTACCGGCGAATCGCGGTGGCCGCCAAGAACACCGACACCCGCGAGCACGACATCGCCGACTCCGACGACTATTTCCAATACCATGGCGGCATGGTGGCCACCGTCCGGGCGCTCACCGGCCGCGACCCGGCCGCCTACATCGGCGACAACACCCGGCCTGACGCCGTGCGCACGCGCAGCCTCACCGAGGAGACCACGCGGGTGTTCCGCGCCCGCGTCACCAACCCACGCTGGATGGCTGCGATGCGCCGCCACGGCTACAAGGGTGCGTTCGAGATGGCCGCGACCGTCGACTACCTCTTCGGCTACGACGCGACCGCGGGCGTGATGGCCGACTGGATGTACGAGCGGCTGACCGAGCAGTACGTGTTCGACGACGTCAACCAAAAGTTCATGGCCGAATCCAACCCCTGGGCGTTGCACGGCATGGCCGAGCGCCTACTGGAAGCGGTCGGCCGTGGCATGTGGGCGAAGCCCGACACCGCGACTGTCGACGGCCTGCGGCGGGTGCTGCTGGAAACCGAGGGTGACCTGGAGGCATGAGCGCCCGCTAGGTTGAACGCGTGACGACGTTCGCCGAGGTTGCCCGAGCCCGCTACATCCTGTTGACGACGTTCACCAAGGACGGCAGGCCCAAGCCGACGCCCATCTGGGCGGCACCCGACGGCGACCGGCTGCTCGTGATCACCGAGGAAGACTCGTGGAAGGTCAAGCGGATCCGCAACACCCCACGCGTGACGCTAGCCGCATGTGACGTGCGGGGCACGCCGAAGAGTGAGGCCGTCGACGCCACCGCGACGATCCTCGACAAGTCGCACAACGGCGCCGTGTACGACGCGATCGGCAAGCGCTACGGACTGATCGGAAAGGTGTTCAACGTGTTCAGCAAGTACCTGCGCAACGGCATGGCGAAAAACGTCGGCCTCGAACTGAAGGCGGCGTGATGGCCACCACTTTCGACGACGTCATCGAGTCCAAGTACGTGCTGCTCACGACATTCACCAAAGACGGCAAGCCCAAGCCGACCGCCGT
This sequence comes from Mycobacterium sp., assembly GCA_036558625.1. Taxonomy (GTDB): domain Bacteria; phylum Actinomycetota; class Actinomycetes; order Mycobacteriales; family Mycobacteriaceae; genus Mycobacterium. Next base: position 19,916 of record DATBFF010000043.1, read on the forward strand.
GTGGGGGGTGCCAGATGGTGATCGCCTACTGGTCATCACCGACGACGGTTCGTGGAAGACCAAACGCATCCGCAGCACCCCGCGGGTCACGATCGCCAAATGTGGCGTGCTCGGCAAGCCCAAGAGCGAAGCGGTCGAAGCGGTGGCCCGGATTCTGCCCAAGTCGGAGACGCGCAGCCTGTATCGCTCCGTGCTCAAGCGGTACTGGAACCACGCGTTTTACTTCTATCCGCACACGCTTCTGCGTGGCGGCATCGACAAGGTGCATGTCGGCCTCGAGGTCAGGGCAGCGTAGGAACCGATGCCAGGCGTAAGACGTTCGTCAAACATGGCGCTGCGGTGGTTCTCGGTATACGTAGCCGTCGAGGTGGCGGCCGTCGTCGGTCTGGCATGGGCGATCGGCTTCGGCTGGACCCTTCTGCTGCTGCTCGCAGCGTTCGTCGTCGGGCTCGCGCTCGCCGGCTCCCAAGCCAGGCGCCAGATCCGCCGGTTGCGGGGCGGCTTCGACAATCCGCAAGGCGTACTCACCGACAGCGCGCTGATCGCGCTCGGCACCGTGCTGGTGGTCGTCCCCGGCATCGTCACCTCCGCACTCGGGTTGACGATGCTGCTGCCGCCTACCCGGGCAGTCGTCCGCCCCCTCGTCGCGGTGCTCGCCGCCCGCCGAGTGTCGCGGACCGTGACCCGTCGTCACGACTACATCGACGGCGAGGTCGTCGACGTCGTCGATGTAGAGCCGCCCGCGCTGCCTCAGTGACGTGGCTTTTGCTCGTCGCGCAAGCGGCTCATCGACACTGCTCATCGGCGGTCGGGTGCACAGCCCGACGCATCCCGACGCCACCGCCATGGCTGTCCGCGACGGTGTTGTGGCATGGCTCGGCAGCGACGACGTCGGCCGCGCCCAGTTTCCAGACGCGGACGTCGTTGACCTCGAGGGCGCTTTCGTCGCACCCGCATTCGTCGACAGCCACGTCCACGTGACTGCCACCGGACTCACGCTGACCGGGCTGGATCTGCGCGTCGCCACCTCCCTGGAGCATTGCCTCGAGTTGCTGGCCGAACACGCCCGCGCACACCCCGACGGCCCGGTCTGGGCACACGGCTGGGACGAATCGGGATGGCCGCAGCCAACTGCACCGAACACCGACGACGTCGACGCCGCCGTCGGCCGCCGGCCGGCATATGTGGCCCGCGTCGACGTCCACTCGGCAGCCGCCTCGACGGCGTTGCGTCATCTGGCACCAAACCTGATGAGTCACAACGGCTTTCATCCACAGCACCCATTGACCGCCGACGCGCACCATGGTGTTCGGGCCGCCGCCCGCGCGCTGCTGACTGCCTCTCAGCGCTCCGACGCTCGCCGCGCCGCGCTCGACGCCGCCGCTGCACTGGGCATCGTGGCCGTCCACGAATGCGCGGGGCCCGACATCGGCGGGTTCGACGACTGGTGTGAACTGCGCGACACCGTCCACGGCGTCGAGGTCGTGGGCTACTGGGGCGAGGCGGTGACAACCGCCGACGAGGCGACAGCGCTGCTGGAGACGACGGGAGCGCACGGGCTGGCCGGCGATCTGTTCGTCGACGGCGCATTGGGCTCGCACACCGCGTGGCTCAGCGAGCCATACGCCGACGCCGCGCACTGCGGGCTTCATTACCTGGAGGCCGCCGCCATCGTGGCCCACGTCGATGCGTGTACCAGAGCCGGTGTGACGGCGGGCTTCCACGTGATCGGCGACGCCGCGGTCGGCACGGCGATCGACGCGATCGGTGCCGTCGTCGACGAGCTGGGGGTCGCCGCGGTCTCCCGGTGCGGGCACCGCCTCGAACACCTCGAGATGATCACTGCCGAGCAAGCCCGACGACTCGCCTCGTGGGGCGTAATCGCCAGCATGCAGCCGAATTTCGACACGCAGTGGGGCGGCGACGGCGGGATGTACGCCCAGCGGCTGGGCGCCGAGCGAGGCCGCCGGCTCAACCGGATGGCGCTGTTAGCATCCGAAGGCGTGCCGCTCGCGTTCGGTTCCGATACCCCGGTGACGAGCATGAACCCGTGGGCGAGCGTGCGGGCTGCGGCTCACCATCGCACTGAAGGCAGTGAGGTCTCGGTGCGCGCCGCCTTCGCCGCGGCGACCCGCGGGGCGTGGCGCGCGGGCGGTGTGCGCGACGGAATCCACGGCACGTTGGTGCCCGGCGCCCCCGCCTCCTATGCGACATGGGAGGCCGGCCCGCTGCAACTCAGCTCGCCCTCGGACGCGGTACAGCGATGGTCAACGGATCCGCGATCGCGGGTGGCACCGTTGCCGCGGCTGGACCCCGGCGAACCGCTGCCGCGGTGCCTGCGCACCGTGCACCGCGGTGAGGTCATCCATGCCTGACACCCCTCAATGGGTCCCGCGTCTTGGCCGCGCACTTCTGGAGCGCTTGCCTGCGCTGACGGCGGCGATCGGCGCGGGACTTCTGCTGTGCGTGAGCTTTCCGCCGTTCGACTGGTGGTATACCGCGATCATCGCGTTCGCGCTGCTGACTTGGGTGCTGATGCGGGAGTCGACCACGCTGGCCGGCGGCTTCGGATACGGATTCTTGTTCGGCCTGGTGTTCTATCTGCCGCTGCTGCCGTGGACGGGCGAGCTGGTCGGCGCCATTCCGTGGATCGCGCTGTCGGCGGTGAGCGCGTTGTTCCCCGCGGTGTTCGGGGGGGCCGCCGTCGTCGTGAGGCGACTACCCGGCTGGCCGATCTGGTTCGCCGGCCTGTGGGTCGGATGCGAATGGCTGAAGTGCACGGTGCCGTTCGGCGGATTCCCTTGGGGCGTAGTCGCTTTCGGTCAGACCGCAGGCCCGGTGCTGCCGATCGCGCGGCTCGGCGGGGTGCCGTTGCTGTCGTTCGCCGTGGTGCTGGTCGGGTTCAGCCTGACGGCTCTGGTGCTCGAGGTGTGCCGATGGTGGCAGGACGGCGAGAAGACCCCGCCGCATGTCCTGGTGCCTGGGTTGTCCATCTGTGCGGTGCTGTTCGCGATCGCGGTCATGTGGCCGATGGTCCGCCAGTCCGGCACCGGCGCCGACAACGACCGCGTGATCACCGTCGCCGCGGTGCAGGGCAACGTGCCGCGGCTGGGCCTGGAGTTCAACGCCCAACGTCGGGCGGTGCTCGACAATCACGTTCGGGAAACCATCCAGCTCGCCGACGATGTCCGTGCCGGACGGGCCCCGCAACCGCAGCTGGTGGTCTGGCCCGAGAACTCGTCGGACATCGATCCGCTGCGCAACCCCGACGCGGCGCAAGAGATCACCACAGCGGCGACTGTCATTCGCGCCCCCATTCTCGTCGGTGCGGTGCTGCAGCGACCCGACTACACCGTGGACAACCCGGCGTCGACGAACACGGTGATCGTCTGGGACCCCGTCCACGGGCCCGGCGAACGCCACGACAAGCAGATCGTGCAACCGTTCGGCGAGTACCTGCCGTGGCGCGGGCTGTTCAAGCATCTGTCCAGCTACGCCGACCGGGCCGGGTACTTCGTGCCGGTCGACGGCGACGGCGTGGTGCACGCGGCGGGTATACCGGTCGGCGTGACGACGTGCTGGGAGGTGATCTTCGACCGCGCCGCGCGGGAATCCGTCGTGAATGGCGCACAGCTGCTCGCCGTGCCTACCAACAACGCCCTGTTCGGCCCGTCGATGAGTGAGCAGCAGCTGGCCTTCGCGAAGATGCGGGCCGTCGAGCATGACCGATACGCCGCCGTCGCGGGCACGGTGGGCATCAGCGCGATCGTTGCCCCGGACGGCCATGAAGTAGCCCGCACCAACTTCAACGAGCCCGCCTACCTGGACAAACAAATCCACCTGAAGTCGAATATGACGCCGGCCACAAAATGGGGCCCGATTGTGCAATGGATCCTGATCGCCGTCGGCGGTGCGGCTTTGGTCGGCGCAATCCTGCAGAATGGTAGGTTCACCCGCCGGTTTCGGCCGCGCGGCGACCACAAAGGAGCTTCATGACCCGGCCGAGCCAGCGCACGCTGGCGATCGTCCCCACCTACAACGAGCGCGAGAATCTGCCGCTGATCATCGAGCGCCTGCACACGTCGCTGCCGGAAGTCCACATCCTCGTCGTCGACGACGGCAGCCCGGACGGCACCGGCGAGCTGGCCGACGAGCTCGCGTTGGCCGACCCCGACCGGGTCCACGTCATGCACCGCACCGCCAAGGGCGGGTTGGGCGCCGCATATCTGGCGGGGTTCGCCTGGGGGTTGAGTCGCCAATACGCGGTGCTCGTCGAGATGGACGCCGACGGCAGCCATGCGCCCGAACAGCTGTCGCGACTTCTCGACGCCGTCGACTCGGGCGCGGACCTGGCGATCGGATCGCGCTACGTAACCGGCGGGCAGGTTCGCAACTGGCCGTGGCGACGGCTCGTCTTGTCGCGGACCGCGAACTGGTACTCGCGAACACTGCTGGGCACCGACGTCAACGACATCACAGCGGGCTACCGCGCATACCGGCGGGAAGTACTCGAGAAGATCGACCTGTCCACGGTCGAGTCGAAGGGCTACTGCTTCCAGATCGACTTGACCTGGCGCACCATCAACGACGGGTTCACCGTCGTCGAGGTGCCGATCACGTTCGTCGAACGCGAATTAGGGGTGTCGAAGATGAGCGGCTCCAACATCCGGGAGGCACTCGTCAAGGTCGCGCAATGGGGGATCCGCGGCCGCATGGACCGCGCCCGCGGGCGCGCAGCGTTCGAACGGCGCTAGCCGCGGCGGCGAGCCCGGATGATGTCCAGGCGCTCCTTGAGCAGCTCGTCGAGTTCCTCGACGCTGCGCCGCTCCAGCAGCATGTCCCAGTGGGTGCGGGGGGGCTTGACCTTCTTCGGCTCTGGGAGGTCGCCTTCGATCAGCGTGCCCTCCATGCCGTTGCGGCATAGCCAGGTGCCGGGGATCTCGGCGTCGTCGGCGAACGGTACCTCGAACTCTTCGCTGTTCTCGGTGCGGTATCGCGCAATCTGACGCGGCGCCAAGTCGTGATTGCGGTCGGTCTCGTAGCTCACGGCCCCGAGCCGGCTACCTCTCAGCACACGATCAGCCATCGTCAACACTTCCCATCTCGGTATACGCGCACTTCGTCGGTGTGCGGGGCGTCCAGGTACTGCAACGCGGACAACCTGCTGCCAGTTCCCGTACCGCAGGCGACGCGGCTATCCAGGATACCGGGTTTTGCCGGGTTGGCCGTCTAGAGTCTGCAGGCGTGGCACTCCGTACCCAGCATCCGTGTCGATGGTGCGGGCGAGAGGTGACCGACGTCGGGACGGGTCGGCGGCGCCAGTACTGCCGGCAATCGTGCCGGCAACGCGCTTATGAGCAGCGTGCCGCCGCGAGAGATGTGGCGCTCCCCGCCGATGCGGTCGTGCTGTCCGCGCAAGAGGCCGCCAGATTGTCCGACCGCGTCTACCAGCTGCGGTGCGCCGCGGAAGACGTCGCGACCGCGGTCGACGAGGACGCCGACAAGACCGCGTTGCGTGAGCTGTGCGATGCGTTGTTGCATGCGGCGAGGGCTGCCGACGGCTGGCGCTAGCAGCTGAACTGCAACCCGATGTCGGGCGCAGGAGCAACCGACTTGAGACAGCCGAAGGGCTCCACCCCGGCGTCGCTGAGCTTCACCGCGGTCTGGTGCGCGAAGTTGGCGCAGTACAGCCCCACCTGGTCGACCCGGCATTGATAGTCGCCGAACTTCAGCGTCTTGCCGTAGGCAAGCTCCGGCCCGTCACCCCGGGTGAACGGGCCCGGATCGCCGTGCGGACTGCCCACCGACACCGACGCGCCGTCGAAGTCGACCCAGTCGCCGACCCAGGCAGTGGGGAAGTCCGGCGGGCGTTGCGGCGGGTGGGTGAATTTGACCAGGCACATCAGCGCGTCGCTGTATTCCGCAAACGTCATGCACTGGGTCTTGCCCGACGGTGTGACGAACCCAACGTCGTCGCCCAATTGCGTCTCGGTCCCGTCTCGCGTGGCGGTGTGAAACGCCCCGGTGTCGACCGGATCACCGGCTTGGATCCACGCGACGACGTCCTCGATCGGCGCCCCGGGCGCCGGCGGCGTCGGCGGCGCGGTCGGGGCGGGTGAGGGCGGCGGATGCTTCGACGCGCTCGGCAGCGGTGTGAGCTTGACGGGTTGCGACCGGCCGTCCACGGTCTGCGAGCATCCGGCCAGCAGGACGACCGCGGCCAGCACCGGAAGCCAAGAGCGCATGGTTGCCACGGTATCGGGCGTTGCTGAGATGCCGGCTGAAGCTGACAGGCGAGTCCCGGCGCCCGTGCGGCGACGGTTTGTATACCGTCGGGGAATGGCCGATGCCCGCGTAGACACCTCGAGCGGCACTGTCGAGGGAGTCACCGGCGGTGGTGTGAGACGGTGGCGATCCATTCCGTATGCGCGCCCGCCGGTGGGACGGTTGCGGCTGCGGGCGCCGCGGCCGCCGATCCCGTGGCGCGGAGTGCGTTACTGCCACGACTTCGCATTCTGCGCACCGCAGCAGCGCAGGTACACCCTCGTCGGGTTGAACAAATACCAGCCCATGAGCGAGGACTGCCTCACGCTCAACGTCGTCGCTCCAGCGGCTCCTTCCGACGAGCGCTTGCCGGTCATGTTCTTCATCCACGGCGGCGGGTACATGCTCGGCTCTTCTGCCACGCCGATTTACGACGGTGCGTCGCTGGCACGCCGCGGCTGCATCTTTGTGTCAGCGAACTACCGCCTGGGACCCTTTGGCTGCCTTGACCTTTCATCGCTGTCGACACCGCAGCACCCGATCGAAAACAATCTGTTCCTGCGTGATCTGGTGCTTGCCCTGGAATGGGTGCGCGAGAACATCGCGGCCTTCGGCGGCGACCCGGGAAGGGTGACGATCTTCGGCGAGAGCGCTGGAGCGCACGCGGTGACAACCCTTCTCGCCGTGCCCGCCGCCCGCGGCTTGTTCCATGGTGCAATCGCCGAGAGTCCCGCCAGCGGACTGGTCGTCGCGCGTGACGCCGCACCCAAGTTCGCCGCGGGATTCGCCCAGATCTTGGGTGCCGACCCGCACAATGCGGCGGAAACGTTGATGAACGCCGAGCCGCGGCGCTTCGTCAAGGCGCTCACCAAGCTTCTGGACCACGCATCACGAGAGATGTCGGCCGGTTCGTTCGCGATCGGCCCGATCGTCGACGGCGAGTACCTGCCGCAAGATCCGTTCGTCGCGATCGCGTCTGGTGAGGCGCACCGCGTCCCGGTGATCGTCGGCACCAATGCCGAGGAGTCGCGGCTGTTCACCCGGTGGCTCAAGATGCTGCCGACGACCGAAGACAGGATCGAGCAGCTGCTGTCCGGTGCGGAACCCGCTGCGCGCGAACGCATCAGAGCCGCGTACCCCGACTATCCGCATCCCGATGCGTGCCTGCGGCTGAGCGCCGACATGTTCTTCGGGTCGGCGGCATGGCGCATCGCGGAGACGCACAGCCGCTTCGCCCCGACCCACGTGTATCGCTACGACTATGCACCACGCACGCTGAACTGGTCCGGGCTCGGCGCCACCCACGCAATGGAACTGCTCGCGGTGTTCGACGTCTACCGCAGCCGGCTCGGCTCGCTGCTCACGCTCGCTGCCGACCGTCGATCGGCACTGCGCGTGAGCAACAACGTCCAGCGGTGCTGGCGGCGGTTCGCCAGCACGGGCGTGCCCGACGACGGCTGGCCCGCCTACGACCACGACCGGCCGGTGATGGTGTTCGACAAGCGCTCCCGGCTCGAGTTCGATCCGGACCCGGCACGCCGGGAGGCATGGGCGGAGTTCAGCGTTGCCCGCTGACTCACCGTTCGGCAACTTCCAGTTCGAGGTGTACCTCAAGGGCATGGCCGGCGAGACGCCGGACTTCCCGATGAGTTGGACCGAACTGGAGGCGCAGGCCTCCGCGGTGCTGGAACCCGGCGCCCACGGTTACGTCTTCGGCAGCGCAGGCACCGAGGACACCGAGCGCGAGAACCGCGCGGCGTTCGCCCGGCATCGCATCGTTCCGCGGATGCTTCGCGACGTCTCCGAGCGAGACATGCGCATCGATATCTTCGGCGCGTCACACCGGGCCCCGGTGTTGTTGGCGCCTGTCGGCGTGCAGTCCATCGTGCATCCGGACGGCGAACTGGCCGCCGCGCGAGGTGCCGCCGCGGCGGGCGTCGGGTTCGTCGCCTCCACCGCCGCGTCCTATTCGATGGAGGACATCGCCGCCGCCGGTGGCGAGGTGCCGCGCTGGTATCAGCTGTACTGGCCGAAAGATCCCGAACTGACCGCCAGCTTCGTCTCGCGCGCGGAGGCGGCCGGCTACCGCGCGATCATCGTCACGCTGGACACCGGACTGCTGGCGTGGCGGCCGCGCGACCTACAAACCGCCTACCTGCCTTTCCTGAAGTCGGTGGGTATCGCAAACTACCTGTCGGACCCGGTTTTTCGGGCCGCCTTGAAAGAGCCGCCCGAACAAAACCCGACCGCTGCGGTATTGCATTTCGTCAGCGTCTTCAGCAACCCCGCGGTCACCTGGGCCGACCTTGCCGCCCTGCGCGAGATGACCCGGCTGCCAATCCTGCTGAAGGGCATCCTGCATCCCGACGACGCGCGGTCGGCACGAGATGCCGGTGTCGCGGGCGTTGTCGTGTCCAACCACGGCGGGCGGCAGGTCGACGGCGCGATCGCCGCGCTGGATGCGCTACCGGACGTCGTCGACGCCGTCGGCGACGAACTGACCGTCCTGTTCGACAGCGGCATCCGCAGCGGGGCCGACGTGGTCAAGGCGATCGCGCTTGGTGCGCGCGCGGTCTTGTTGGGTCGGCCGTATCTGTGGGGAATGGCGCTGCGCGGTGCCGAGGGCGTGACGGCGGTAGTCCGGAATCTGCTGGCGGAAGTCGATCTGACACTGGCGCTTTCGGGGCATGCCTCGCTTCGCACACTGAATCGGCAGATGCTGCGGCCCCAACCGGCTTAGGGTCGACCGCATGCAGGCCGATGAGCTGACCGCCGAGTGGCTCAGCGCTGCGCTCGGTGCGCGCGTCGCATCGTTCGTAATGGAACGTATCGGCACCGGGCAGATGAGCGAGTGCTACCGGATCACGCCGACCTATGACGCAGACTCGGGCGCACCCGATTCGGTTGTGCTCAAAGTGCCGGCGTCGGATCCGGTGAGCCGTCAAACCGGTGTCGCGCTCGGCCTGTACGAACGGGAGGTCAAGTTCTACGCGGAGATCGCGCCGGGGCTCGCGGGGCCGATCGCACCGTGTTTTCACGCCTCGTTCGACGCAGACGCGGGCACGTTCGCGTTGCTGCTCGGCGATGCGGGCCCGGCCGAGGTCGGCGACGAGATCGAGGGCGCATCGCTCGAGCGGGCCACACTGGCCGTGACGCAACTGGGGCGCTTGCACGGACCTGCCATCGGGGATCCCGCGCTCGCGGGTGCAACGTGGCTGAACCGTGAGTCACCTGTCGGGCAGGAGTTATTCTCTGCGCTGTACGCCGGTTTTCTCGAGCGCTACGAGGGCCGCATCGATGCCCGCCACCGGATGGTGTGCGACAAGCTGGTCGGCAGTTTCGATGCGTTTCTCGCCGAAGGAGCAGTCGGTGCGCAGGGTCTGGTGCACGGCGACTACCGCTTGGACAACATGCTGTTCGGTACGCAAGGCGCGGACCGGCCGTTGACCGTCGTGGACTGGCAGACCGTCACATGGGGCCCGGCCACAACGGATCTGGCCTACTTCATGGGGTGCGCACTGCCCGTATCGCTGCGCAGGGCACACGGTGAGGCGCTGATGGCCGGCTATCACCAGGCGCTGGGCGCGTCGTCGGTGCCGTTGACGCTCGATGACGTCCGCGAAGGCGTGCGGCGACAGAGTTTCTTCGGGGTGATGATGGCGATCGTGTCGCCGATGCTGGTGGCCCGCACGGAGCGCGGCGATGAGATGTTCATGACGATGATCCAGCGGCACTGCGAACAGGTGCTTGACATGGACGCGCTGCCGCTGCTGCCGGAAAGTGTTGTGCCGCAACCGCTGCAGCCGCAACTCGACGACGAGTTCGCCCATTCCGCCGGGCCCGAGCCGATGTGGAACGAAAGCTGGTATTGCGACTTCGTCGATCCGGCTCAGCGCATCGGCGGCTATGTGCGGCTCGGGTTGACCCCGAACGAGGGCGTCGCATGGATGACCGCGCTACTCTGCGGCCCGGGCCAGCGGACGATCGCGGTGCTCGACTTCAACGCCGCGCCGCCCGATGACCCGTTTACCTTGCGCACCAGCATTTTCGACTTTACTCAGGACATACCGGAGCCGCTGCGAACGTATGAGGTGCGGCTGCATGGCTGCGGCGAGGCGTACGACGACCCGGCAGCGCTATTGCGCGGAGAGTCCGGCCACGGTGTCGATGTCACCATGGATCTCACGTGGTCGACGGTTGGTGTGCCATACCAATATCGGCTGACATCGCGGTATGAAATCCCCTGCACGGTAAGCGGAAGCATCATCGTCGACGGCACACGCACCGCGTTCGAGGCGGTGCCCGGGCAGCGCGACCACTCGTGGGGAGTGCGGGACTGGTGGGGCATGGACTGGGTATGGAGCGCATTGCATCTGGACGACGGCACGCATCTGCATGGCGTCGACATCCGCCTTCCCGGCGCACCGCCTATCGGCGTGGGATATATCCAGAATCCGGAGGAGCCCCTCAAGGAGCTTGAGGGCGTCACCGCGCAGGCCGCCTTCGCCGACAACGGATTACCAACCGCGACGTCACTGACACTCAATCCCGGGCCGGTGGAGCTGACCGCCGATATCCAGGCGCATGCGCCACTGCGCCTCGTCGCGCCCGACGGCCGAGTGGCCTGGTTCGCACGGGCCTGGGCTCATGTCACCACCTCCGACGGGCGCGCGGGCGTGGGCTGGATCGAGTGGAACCGCAACGGGGTTCAGTGACCCGGGCCCAAAGCTATCTCACCTTTGCGGCCGCCATCCTGGTCACCGGCGTCCTAAGCGGAATAGCGGGTGGCTTCACCACGCTGCTCGTACGCGGCGTCGAACACCTGATATACGGCTATTCGCACGGGCCGCTGCTGATCGGGATCACCGATGCGCCGATCGAGCGGCGACTCCTCGGCCCGGTCCTCGGCTGCGCACTCGCCGGGATGGGTTGGTGGTTGCTGCGACGCAAGACTACGGTTCCCGGTCTCACCGAGTCGATCCGGCAGTGTCGGCCATTCGCCCAGGGCCCCATGGCGATTGACGCGCTGCTGCAGGTTCTGGCGGTCGGCTCTGGTGCGTCGCTAGGCCGGGAGCAGGCACCGAGGCTGTTCGCGGCGGCGTCCACCGAGCTGGTGATCCGCATCGGCTCCATCCCGCCCGCACGCCGGCAGATCCTGCTCGGCAGCGCGGCCGGGGCCGGCCTGGCCGCGGTCTACAACGTCCCGGTCGCCGGTGTGGTGTTCACGCTCGGCATTGTGCTGCGCGACTGGCGACCGCTCACCATGTTCGTCGCGGTGGCCACGTCGTGCATCGCGACGGTGACGGTGTGGCCGGTCAGCCACGGGGCACCGACATTCGTCTGGCCCGAAACACATTTCACGCTGAAGGCCTTCGGGTTCGTGATCATGGCGATGCCACTGGCCGCGCTCGTCGGGACCGCGTTCAACGCGCTGATCGCCAGAGCCAGGCCGAAACCCGCGCCGAAATCCTGGACACTGATCGTCACCGTCGGTCTTGCGGGACTCACGGTCGGCGCATGCTCGATCGTCATGCCGCAGATGCCCGGCAACGGCAAAAGCATTGTGCTGGAAAGCCTCGCGGGTGGTGGCACGCTGGTGGGTGCGGCGGTGGCAGTGGTTCTCAAGCCGGTGCTCACCGCGTTGTTCATCCGGGTGGGCGCGGTCGGCGGCATGCTCACACCGGCGTTGTCGACCGGCGTGGCGATGGGCGCGTGTGTGGCGTTGGCGGTCAACCGTTTAGGCGGTGAGGCCAGCGTGCCCACGTTGGCACTCATCGGTGGCGCCGCCGTGCTGGGAATCACCCAGCACGCGCCGGTGTTCGCGGCGGTTTTCACCGCAGAGCTCACCCACCCGCCTGTGGAGGTATGGGCAATGCTGCTGTTCGCGGCGCTCGGCGCTCACCTCGTGCGCGAGTTTTTCAGCCCAGATGGGCGCCGGGGTCGTCGAGATCGTCGCGACCCAGCCCCATCGGCGTCATCACCGGAATATCTCCGCCGGCGATGACGCGTTGGGTGATCGGTGTCAGTGCCTGGAACAGCGCCTCGACTTCGTCGTCGTCGAGCGCCCCGAGTGCCGACAGCGCAAGCCTGTCCGTGGCAGATTCGATGTGGCCCTTGAGTTCGCTGCCGGCCGACGTCAACGCGCCGTTGCCGTCGAGCAGACCGCGATCGGCCAGTGCCGCCGCGTGAAGCTGCCACGCCGCCTCGTCGTAGTCGCGGGCGCGCATCATGTACTCCCGCGGCACCTTTCCGGCGGCCACCTGCAGCACATTGGACTCGCGGCCGGACACCCCTTCGGCAGCCAGCACCGCGACATGGCCGTCGCCGCGATGTTCCCGCAACAGGGTGACCGCATGCCACAACGCCGCCACGGGCTCGCCGGGCCATGGGAGTGCCCGGTTGGCGGCGAACAACGCACGCCCGTCCACATCGGCTGCGCGCGCCGCTTTACCCGCCAGGTCCGCCGCCGCGGAAACCTGCTCGCGGTCGGTGACGCCGTAGCGGTTCAGCGCGGCAACAGCCGACTCCTGACGCGCGTGCAGCGCCGCGTCGGGCCCGGCGACTGCCCACGCCGCCGTCAGCGACTTGGCGACGCGCTGCGGCGCGAAGTTGTAGAACACCGCGGTGACGACCTCGGGTGGCACCTGGCCCAGCGGTGCCGACCGTGCCGCAAAATAACCCATCCAGAAGCCGCGGTAGCCGAGATCGTCAAGCGCCGCGCGGGCCTCGGGCGCGAAGTACGTGACGGCGTGGACGGGCTCGAACCGGTGGAAGAAGCGTCGGGCGAGTTCGGGTGGTCGGTTCACTCGTCAGAGTTAACCTCATGCATGCCGCCGATCGTCGTGATGGGAGTCTCAGGATCGGGCAAGTCGACGGTCGGCGCCGCTCTGGCAAACCGGCTCGGTGTGCCATTCGCCGACGCTGACGAACTGCACCCGGCCGCCAACATCACAAAGATGACCTCCGGCCACCCGCTCGACGACACCGACAGATACCTCTGGCTCGAAGCCGTGGGCCGCTGGCTGTCCGACCACCGCGACGCGGGGGTCATCAGCTGCTCGGCGTTGAAGCAAGCTTATCGCGACCAGCTTCGAAGCCATTGCGCGTCAACCGCATTCGTTCATCTCACCGGTTCGCCTGAGATGATCATGACACGGCGGGCCAGCCGGCACGGCCACTTCATGCCGGCGACGCTGATGGCGTCGCAATTCGCAACGCTCGAGCCGCTGCAGGAAGACGAGCGCGGGATGACTGTCGACGTCGGCCAGACCGTCGACTCGATCGTCGCGAAAGTGCTCAGCCGGATTACGCGCTGAGGCGCTTCTGCGCCTCTTTCGCCGCCTTGTCGGCGCGCTTCTGCGCTTTCTTGGCTGCCTTTTCGCCGCGCTTTCGTGCGGTGTCGGCCAGTTCCGCGCCGCGTTCGCGTGCGGCGTCCAGCAAGGGAGCCACCCGCTCAGCCGGATCGGCTGCGCTGAGGCGCTTCCGGGCCTCTTTCGCGGCCTTGTCGGCGCGCTTCTGCGCTTTCTTGGCTGCCTTTTCGCCGCGCTTTCGTGCGGTCTCGGCGAGTTCCGCGCCGCGTTCGCGTGCGGTGTCCAGCAGCGGCGACACCCGCTCAGCCGCGACGTCGGCCAACTCCCGGCCCCGCTCGACGCCGGCTTGCAGTCCGTGGCTCACCTGGTCGCCTCCCGGAAGCGCCGCGGACACGGCTTCGGATGCGCGGTGCGCCGCCCGGCGGCCGCGCCAGCCGAGTGAGGGCTTTCCTTCGGTGTCGACGGACGCGATCATCAGGCCGCCGATCAAACTCAAATCTGTGAGGAAGTCGCGACGTTGCTGCGCTTTACGTTCCGGGTCGGTTTCGGTCCAGAACAGATGTCCGCCAAGGCTGCCCGGCACCACTGTGCACGCCAACGCGGCGGACGCGAAACGGGGCAGCTTGCCGCTCGCCAGCAACAGCCCACCACCGATCTGCACCGCAGCGGTGATGCGAGCCAACGTCTCGGGGTCTTGGGGCACTTTCGCGGCGGCTGCATCAGGCAGCTTCTGCAGACCCTCGACCGTCGGGCGAGCGGTTTGGGCCGCCTGCTCGGGTCGGCGCAGGGCCTCGATTCCCTGGCCGACGAACACTGCTGACAGGAGCGGACGCGCGACTCTGCGAACTAGCATGCGCTTCGAGTGCCCCTCCGCGCCGCATCGCAAACACGTCAGTGCTGCCCGGCGCGGCCGTCGTCGGTGACGCGCTGAAACAACGGCAGCCCGATCCAGAACACGCTCATCGCGACCGCCGTGCACGCACCCGCGATCCACGCCGCTTTGGTGCCGGACACCGCGTCGAAGATCACGATCGCGACGCCCACCAGGGCTACGCCGAGCAGCAGGAGCCCAGAAATTGCGCAGCGGTGCGCGGTCGAGACCAATGTCAGCAGCCGGTGCTGGCGGAACAGAAACCGGTGCATACCGACCGGCGCCACGAGCAAGATGGTGGACCCGATCGAACACGCGACCGTCGCCAGATACACCAATCGGACCACCTCGCTGAGCGAGGTGAATCGTTGCTGGAACGGAAGTGTCAGCAAAAAGCCGGTGACGAGCTGGGCGCCCGTCTGAGTCACCCGCAACTCCTGAAGGAGGCTGGACCAGTTGCGGTCGAGCCGTTCGGCTTCGCTCTCGTGGCGGGCGTCGTCGTCCACGCCGCAATTCTGACAGGCCACGTCGTGAGCATGTGACGAAGTTGGCACTTCGACCCGCACAGCAGTATCGAGCAGGTGGCATAGCATCGCGTGGTATGAAGCTACGCGACGCCCTCGATGCGGTAACCACCAACGGCCAGCCCGCGCAGGTCTACAGCCAGCCCTACGAAACCCCCGACGGGACAACGGTAATCGCGGTGGCAAAGGTGCGCGGCACGGTCCGTGGCGGCGAGGAAATCGCGGTGCGGACCAAGCCGATCGGTGTGTTCGCCATCCGCGGGGGAGAGGTGAAATGGGCAGCCGCCGTCGACCAAACGCCCATCGCGCTGCTGGGTGTCCTGACCGGTCTCGTCTCCGCGACGTTGGCGACCGTCGCGATGGTTCGCCGTCCGCCGTGGCCCGACATCAGGCAGACGATCAGCTAACCGATCGCCCTCACGCGGCGACCCGCTCGGTCGCCTCGGCGTCGGAGATGCGCAGGCGCTCGAAGAACAGGTACGCGATGCCGGTGCGGGGCCGCACCGTCACCAGCCAGATGACCGCGGCGGCGACTGGAACACCGATCCACCACCCGAGCAGGTGAATCAGCACGCTCGCCGCGATCGCCGACCCCAACGCGGCAACGAAGACAAAGCCCAGTACCGCCGCGACAATCGCACCGGCATCTATCGTATTACGTTGCCCCGCAATCTGATAGCCCTCCTTGAGCCACGCCGACATGATCCACAGCAGCACCACGACGATCACCGACATCCCGGCCAGTGTCAACGCGACGGGGGACGTCAGCCAGCGGCGTGCCCCTGCGGCGAGATCGTCAACCGAGAAACCGCGCGGCCACGACTCGAAAACACCGCGGTTGGCCGAGAAGAAGCGCTGATACCCTCGACCGTCCCAGCCGTGCACGAGGATGAAAAACATCCCGAAGTAGCCGACGCCGACTTGAAGGAACGCCGCGTAGCGGCGGCCGGTGCGGATCAGCTTCGCGGTCACCCAGTAGCCGAGGATGCCCTGGCTGACATTGGTGATCGCGAAGAGCGTGACCAACCATGCGGGCAGTGACGCGTGGTTGTGAGCGACTTGCATTGTCTCCCAGTCAGGAAACGCCCACAATAGGTACGCGCCGCTCGGGGCGAACAGCAACGCGCAGTACAGCACCGCGACTGTGAAGTACGGAGAAGAGACGTACCGCTGCCAGCCGCTGGCTGCCGCGCCCGGCGGGCGGTCCTTCGAACTTGCGATCTGGTATGTCGCGGCGGTGGCGAACCCCGCGCCGAGTCCGTACGCCCAGAACACATCTACTTCGACCATGTCATCCTCCGGTGGGCTGGTGCTGTGGGGCGAGGCCCCGGACGACTGTTCGCGCGGCGAACCGGACGGTCTCGTCCCACGTGTTGGGCAGCAAGTGGTGCCGGGCGCTGGTGAAGTGGTCGGCCAAGCCGGTGATGGTCGACCACAGCAGGGCGAGCGCCAGGTCGGTGTCAGCGACGCCGGCGCTCTCGAGGATCGAACGCGCCTCTTCGAGCACCCGACGCGACGATTCGGCGAGTTGGTCGCTAGGCAGAAGGACGTCGAGGTTCTTGCCGAATTCCGCGTAGACCTCGCGGTAAGAGGTGGCGACCACGACGAACAGATCTTCGAGAGTCGTTTTCGACGACAGTTGTGGCGCAACGTCGTTGAGCATCTGATCGAGCCGCTCGGCGTACATCGCAGCGAAGAGGGTCTCTTTGGTCGGAAAATACGTGTAGACGGTGCCGAGGCCCACGGTGGCACGGCGCGCGACGTCGCGCATCTGTAATGCGGCCAGCCCCGCCTCGGCCAGTAGTGACCGGCCGGCGCGCATGATGTCACTGCGGCGGCCCGCGCGGTCGCCCCATCTCGTTCGCACCGGCGAATCCAATCTGAACCAGGTCCAATCTGAACCTTGTTCATATTGGACCTGGTCCGACGCTGCGTCAACTGCCCCTGGCGCGCGGCTGCTATGTATGTCAACATACATAACATGGCTGGCCCGCGGGAACGCATGGTGCGCTCCGCGGCGCTGCTGATCCGGGAACGCGGAGCAAAGGCAACGGCGATCTCCGATGTGCTCGAACACAGCGGGGCGCCCCGCGGCTCGGCTTACCACTACTTTCCCGAAGGCCGCACCCAGTTGCTCTGTGAAGCCGTCGACTACGCGGGGGAGTACATCGCCGCGCGACTGGCCGGCGGAAAAACAGGAGTCGACGTGCTGGACACGTTGATGACTGCGTACAAAGAGCAGCTGCTGAAAAGCGACTACCGCGCCGGCTGCCCGATCGTCGCAGTGGCGGTCGAGGCGGGCGAACCCGGCAACGCAGACATGGCGGTGATCGACCGGGCGGCGGCAGTGTTCGCCCGGTGGACCGATCTGATCACCGACCGCTTGGTGGCCGACGGCATTTCACGCTCGCGCGCACAGGAACTCGCGATGCTGATGACCACCGCGATCGAGGGTGCGATCGTCGTGGCTCGTGCCTCCCGGGACGTCAAGCCGCTCGACGTCGTTCATCGTCAGCTGCGCGAGCTGCTGCGGTCGGAGACTTCGAAGGGAAACAGATGACAGAACAGTGGCAGCCCACGGCGTGCATCTTGTGCGAATGCAACTGCGGCATCGTCGTTGCTCTTGACGGCCGCAAGCTCGCCAAGATCCGGGGTGACAAGAACCATCCCGTCTCGGCCGGATACACGTGCAACAAGGCTTTGCGGCTCGACCACTACCAGAACAACCGCACGCGCCTGACATCGCCGATGCGCCGTCGGCCCGACGGCAGCTACGAGGAGATCGACTGGGACACCGCGATCACCGAGATCGCCGAGGGCTTCATGCGCATCCGCGACACGTACGGCGGCGACAAGATCTTCTACTACGGCGGGGGAGGGCAGGGCAACCACCTCGGTGGCGCCTACAGCGGCGTGTTCCTGCGTGCGCTCGGATCGCGCTACCGCTCAAATGCTCTGGCGCAGGAGAAAACAGGGGAGCATTGGGTCGACCGCCATCTCTACGGTGGTCATACCCGGGGTGAGTTCGAGCACGCCGAAGTGTCGGTGTTCGTCGGCAAGAACCCGTGGATGTCCCAGAGTTTTCCCCGCGCGCGTGTCGTGCTCAACGAGATCGCCAAGGACCCAAACCGCTCGATGATCGTCATCGATCCGGTGCTCACCGACACCGCCAAGATGGCCGACTTCCACCTGCGGGCGCGGCCAGGAACCGACGCATGGTGTCTTGCGGCGATGGCCGGGGTGCTCGTCCAGGAAAACCTCTGCAACGAAGCATTTTTGGCTGAGCATGTCAACGGTGCAGAAGATGTGCGAAATGTCTTGCGCGATGTGCCGGTGCGCGACTACTCGCAACGTTGCGGCGTCGACGAGGAGCTGCTGCGCGCCGCGGTGCGCCGTATCGCGCGCGCGGACACGGTTGCGGTGTTCGAGGACTTGGGGGTTCAGCAGGCGCCCAACAGCACCCTGAGCTCTTACCTGAACAAGCTGCTGTGGATCCTGACGGGTAGCTTCGCCAAACGCGGTGGGCAGCATCTGCACTCGACGTTCGCCCCGCTGTTCAGCACCAGCGGCGTAGGGCGCACCCCAGTGACGGGAGCCCCGATCATCGCCGGCCTGGTGCCGGCCAACGTCCTTCCCGAAGAGATCTTGACCGATCATCCCGATCGGTTTCGCGCGATGATCGTCGAGAGCAGCAACCCCGCGCACTCGGTGGCCGATTCGGCCGCATGCCGCAAGGCGTTCCAATCCCTGGAACTCATGGTCGTCATCGACGTCGCGATGACCGAGACCGCCCGGCTGGCCCACTACGTGCTGCCCGCGGCGTCCCAGTTCGAGAAGCCCGAAGCGACGTTCTTCAACCTCGAGTTCCCGCACAACAATTTCCACCTGCGACGCCCGCTGCTGGAACCCCTGCCGGGGACGCTGCCCGAGCCGGAGATCTGGGCGCGCCTGGTCCGGGCGCTCCGCGTGATCGACGACACCGACCTTCTGCCACTGCGCGACGCGGCGAAACAAGGGCTCGCCGTTTTCGGGCAAGCATTCATCGAAGCGGTCAGTTCTAATCCGGCGCTGAACAAGGTCTTGCCGTTCGTGCTCTACGAGTCACTGGGCCCCACGCTGCCCGACGGGCTGGCCGGCGCGGCCGCGCTGTGGGGCCTGGCGCAGAAGACGGCGTTCGCGTACCCGGACGCGGTTCGCCGAGCCGGCCACGCGGACGGCAACGCATTGTTTGAGGCGATACTGGCCAGTGGCTCTGGCGTGACCTTCACCATTCACGAGTACGCCGACGACTTCGACTTGATCACGCATGCAGACCACAAGATCGCGCTGGATATTCCTGAAATGCTCGAGGAGATAACGGCGTTGAGAGACACCGCGGCCCAGCGCACCACACCGACATTTCCGATCGTGCTGTCGGCCGGCGAGCGGCGTGCATACACCGCGAACGACATCTTCCGCGACCCGTCCTGGCGGAAGCGGGACGGGGATGGCGCACTGCGCGTCAGCATCGAAGACGCCGAGGCGCTCGGGCTCGTCGCCGGAGGCCGTGCCCGCATCACGACCGCGGCCGGAAGTGCCGAGGCGAGCGTGGAGATCAGTGAAGCAATGCTTCCCGGACATGCGGCGTTGCCCAATGGTTTTGGCCTCGACTACGTCGACGACGACGGCCGTGAGCACATTCCGGGTGTCGCGCCGAATACCCTGACCTCCACCGCGTGGCGAGATCCGTACGCGGGAACTCCTTGGCACAAACACGTGCCCGCCCGGATCGAGGCAGTCCGGCGCTGAACGCCGGTCAGGTGAGCGCCTTTTTCGCCTTCGCGAGGTCGTCGGCTGCAAGCACGAGCCGAGTGCTGGTCGCCAGGTAGGCGATCGTCAGGTTGACGTCGGCATTGCCGAGCTTGCGTGCGATCTCACCCAGCGCGCCGGGCCGGTCCTGCACGTCGAGAACAATCACCTCTTGCTCCGACGCGATCCGAATTCCGGCGCGCTGCAATGCTTCGAACGCCGATGTTGCATCGTCAACAAGGATGTGGACCTCGGCCTGGCCGCCGCCGCTGGTGACGGCGCACAGACCGGCGATGTTCGCGCCGGCCTCCCCGAGCGCATCGCCCATCAACGCCAACTCGCCGGGGTCGTCGTCGAGATAGAGCGTCAGATCCGTGGCCATGGGCGCTCCTTTCGTCGTCAGATGGCCTCAGCCGATGTCTGCGACGAACACACCGGTTTTGCGCGCGCCGCGTTGCGCGATCGTCGGCAGCGTCGGGTCGTCGGTGCCGGCCGGCACGATTCGCGGGTTGGTGAGGTGCACGTCGCGCCGGGAGAGATGAAGATCGGCCTCGCCGGCGGCCAGCACGTTCTTCACCCAGTTGGTCTTGCCGTGGGCCAGGAGGATCGCCACCAGGTCGCCTTTGCGGTACGCGGTGACGATGGTTTCGTACGACTTGCCCGACGTGCGCCCGCGGTGCTTGACGATCGCGAAGCCGGGCAGGTAGCGGGCGAACGGCCGGACCATCGGGTTGAAATATTTGATCTGGAGCCGCTCCACCAGGGGCGGAAACCTCATCGGCACGCCGGGGGCGTTGTTCGGGTGATCCTTTGCGGCCATGAAAGTCACCTTAACGCCGGGTAATCCTTAAGTGCGAACTTGTCATGCAGGCGCAGGCCCATGCTGTTCAACTTGGCGAGTGAACGGCTGACGCTTGTCGGAAGCAGCCCGACCCACCGGGCAACCGCGATCAGCACTCGCAGGTCGAAACTGCTGGCGGGCACAAGCTTCTTTGCTGCGGTGACTGCGAACGTCCGGCTGCTGCGGACGTAGTCGATGATCCCGCTCTCATAGGCTGCGAACGCGGCGGAGTAGTCCGGTGTGTGCGTCGCGAGCTCTCCCGCCAACGTGTACGCGCCGACCACGGCCAGGCTTGTGCTACCACCGACAGCGGCGCCGGGACAGTACGCGGCGTCACCGACCAGCGACACGCGGCCGCGTGACCACGTATCGAGCCGCAGCTGCGTGATCGAGTCGAAGTAGAAGGCGCTCGTACCGTCCACCTCCGCCAGCAGCCGAGAAGTCTTCGCGCCCATGTCGCCGAAAACGTCACGCAGAAACTGCTTTTGCCGCGGGACGTCGTGGTAGTGGTAATCCAGTGGAGTTGGTGTGCGAAAGAGAAACAGTGCGCGGGCGTCGTCCATGCCTTCGGCGGTGTACACGCCGGCCATTCGACCTACGGTCGGCGTTACTTCCATGACGCCGTCGCGGGCCAGGCCGCGTGGCACCGAGACGACGGACAGATAAGCGCCGATCCATGTCGAAAAGTCTGACTCCGGACCGAACGTCAGTTCTCGGACATTCGAATGCAACCCGTCGGCGCCGACAACGGCATCGAATCGCCGCGGCGCGGAATGCTCGAAGTCAACTTCGCCGTCGTCGGAGATGGATTTCACGGAGTCGTCGAACACGTAGTCAACGCTGCGGCTGGTGGCCGCGTAGAGGATCTCACTCAAGTCGTCGCGCATGATCTCCACGTGGTTGTCGGAGACGGCGGAGTAGATCTTTCGGAGATCGACCGTGACCGTTTTGTCGCTGTCAAGGCGAATCACCATCGCGTCGGTGCCGGTGGCCTTGGCGCGAATCGCGTCCAGTAGGCCCATCTTCGTGACGACCTGCATCGCGGGCTTGAACAGGTCGACGGCATGGCCACCCGACTTGCGCAGGCTCGGCGAGCGCTCGACGACTGTCACCTCGCAACCGGCCTTGGCGAGCCAGTAGGCGAGGACGGGCCCGGCGATGCTGGCACCGGAAATCAGTACGCGCACGTCGGAAGTCTCGCAGCGGGTGGGAGCGCGCACCAGTCCTACATTGGGGCATATGACGACCGTGTACGCGACGCATCCGCGCTACGCCGACCATGACATGCGCGGGCATCCGGAAAATGCGGGGCGCATCCGCGCGATATGGGACGGGCTGGACGAGAGTGGATTGAGCGCACGGATGCGGCTACGCGACGTACAGCCCGTCGACACGGATTCCGTTCTGGCCGTGCACACACCTGAATATCTGGACGTGCTGCGGCGGATCAGCGCCGAGCCGCGGCTGAAACTCCTCGATGCTGACACATATGCGGGACCGGACGCGCTGGCGATCGCGCTGCTGTCTGCCGGTGGAGTGGTCGGTGCGGTGGATGCCGTACTGGGCGCCGAGGCGGACAACGGACTGGCGGTGGTGCGGCCGCCGGGCCATCACGCCATGCCGGACCAAGGCATGGGGTTTTGTCTGCTCGGCAACGTCGCGATCGCCGCACGTTTTGCCCAGCGCGAGTACGGAATCGAACGGTTGATGATCGTCGACTACGACGTTCACCACGGCAATGGCACAGAGGCAATGTTCTACGACGATCCCTCGGTGCTGTACATATCGACACACCAGTACCCGTTCTATCCGGCAACCGGCGCAGTCGCCGATACCGGAGTGGGGCGAGGCGAGGGATACACGGTCAACATTCCGCTGCCAGCGGGATGCGGCGACGCCACGTACGCAACGGTTTTCGAACAGATCGTTTGGGCCGCCGCCGAGCGATTCGCTCCGGAGCTGATTTTGGTGTCGGTGGGGTTCGACGCGTTCTGGGCCGATCCGCTGGCAGGGATGCGCCTGACGTTGACGGGGTATGCACGTCTCGCCGCGGAAGTGATCCGCATGGCGCAACAGCTGTGTGACAGCAAGGTGGTGTTCGTCCTCGAAGGCGGCTACGACTTCGACGCGTTGCGCCACGGGGTGAGCAATGTGGCTCGCGCGCTACTCGGTGACGACCCAGTTGATCCCTTGGGCCAGCCGCCTTTTGGTCCACCGGAACCCGATGTCACCGATTTGATTGCGAGGGTTCGACAGCGGCACACGTTGTAGGCTGAAACGATGCGGTTCATTGCCCGTCTGGCGCTCGTCGTCGTATTGGCTTCAATGTCCATGGCGGCCGTGGTGGTCGCGACGCCAGCAGTGAGCTCGGCAGAATGCGCGAACGGCGAATGGTGGGATCCCACCGGTGATGTGTGTCGACCGTTGGGCGTCGGACCACAACCTTTGGCGTGCGCGGCAGGGCAGTGGTGGGACCCGACGGCCAATGTGTGCCGGCCGCTCGGTGTCGGCCCGCAGCCGCTAGCGTGCGATAACGGCTGGTGGTGGGACCCGGGCGCTAATGTCTGTCGTCCGCCACTGATACCGCCGGCTGGATAGCCGGGAGCATTGGCGTGAGTGGCTTGTGGTTTCGCAAATCACCTGAGGGGTGGCTTACTGCTCGATCTCGAAACAAAACCGTTCTGCTCGACGAAGCGCCACATATCGAATTTCGAAACTCTTCAAAGCAGCTGCGGCCCAGACCAATCCGTGGCTGTGATGCATCTCATTACTTGGTGAGCTTCGCGCCATCTTTCGTGCTGAACATGCGGCGCCAGATGTTCTGTACTTGCTGGGCTGGGAGTAGGCGGTGTATCCACGGCAGGGCCGACACTTGGGGTCCGATCAGATACAACGGCTTCACGCGCTTGGCAGAGATGATCTTCTTCCATACGGCGTCGGCGAATGCGTCAGGTTGGATGAACTTGAAGTTGTCTCCGATTGCGGTGGCGCTAGGGATGAAATGCTGGCGGTACTGGTCCCGCAGCGGTTCGGGGATCGTTGCCCATTGGCGTTCTTCGGCCTCAGGACCTAACTGGATCATCGGGGTATCAACGCCACCCGGCACGAGCTCGGTGACCGCGACGCCAAAAGGCGCCAACTCCATGCGGAGGTGCAGAGTGAAGGTCCTGAGCGCCGCCTTCGACGACGGGTACGCCGAGTACATGGGGATCGTGATATACAGCTGCGCAGACGTGGTGTTGATGATCCGACCGTTGGCTTGGCGCAGTAATGGCGTGGTCGCCTGTATCACCTGGACCGGTCCCCAGAAGTTGACTTCGAACGCACGCCGATACTCGGCCATGTTCGCCGCTTCGATCACCCCTTCGTGTGGTGAGTACCCCGCGTTGTTGATGAGAAGGTCCAGCGTGCCACCGGTGCGTCCTTCGATCGTCCTCGCTGCGGCAGCCACTTGATCGGCATCGGTCACGTCGCATGCCACGGCGGTTACGTTCGGCAGACCGAACCACCGGGCTTGATCAAGGGGACTGTTTCGATACCCCGCGAACGCATGCCAACCTTCGCGTTGTAGTCGCACGACAAGTGCCTCGCCGATTCCTGTCGCGGCACCCGTGACAAATGCGGTCTTCATCGGCGAACCATATCGCCGTCGACTTAGGTCATGGATGGGATCGTGTGCTGGACGGCCGCTTGACGCTCAACATCCACGAGGATTCGAACAACATCTCGTGTGGCGCCGCGATGAGTATTGCCCTCCGGTGCAAGTCTGATCTGCATGGGCAAACTCATCTATGGCTTCAACGTGTCGGTGGACGGGTACATCGCCGACGCACAGGGCAACATCGATTGGACCGATCCGAGCGAAGAACTGCACCAGTACTGGAACGACTTCGAGCGGGAGACCGCCCTGACGTTCTACGGGCGGCGGCTCTACGAACTGATGTCCGCGTACTGGCCGACAGCCGACAAGGGTCCGGACGCCACCGCTTTGATCGTCGACTTCGCCTGCATCTGGCGCGACATGCCCAAGGTCGTGTTCTCGCACACCCTGGAATCCGTCGACTGGAACTCCCGCCTGGAACGCGGCGACCCGGTCGAGGTGGTGACGAAGCTGAAAGCCGACATCGACGGCAGGCTGGAGGTGGCCGGCGCGACGCTTGCCGCACCGATCGTGCAGGCCGGGCTGGTCAACGAATACCGGATCGTGGTCGCGCCCACCGCGGTGGGCGGCGGCACCCCGTTCTTTCCGGCCCTGCCGTCATGGATCTCGCTGCGACTGTTGGAGAACCGGACCTTCCCGGGTGGCACGGTCCTGCTGCGCTACGAGGCGAAACACGACTGATCGGACATGCAGAGCCGGGCGAGCTGCGGATGCATTAAACGCGCGACATCACCTCAAAACGTCACCGTGACGCTTTGACTGGTTGTGAGTCGGCGCGAGGAGAGCAGTGCGGCGACGCCGGATCGGCCGCTGGCCGAACCTGACGAGTTGTGCGGTCCGGCGATGCTCGAACGTCCTCGGCGGTTTCGAGTGGGCGGTTCGGAAGGACTCATGGCCGCACGTCTCGGGCGTGGGCGAGAACTGATACCGATATACCTGCAAACCTTTGTGCCGATAAGCCACATTATGTCAAGTCAGGACCGGTAGCGCTCAGGCAGTCCTGACCGTGCCCCCCTCAGTCGTTAGTTAGACGCGAACAATGGCCAAGCCCGCGACCCCGTCGAGCGGACCGAAGTGACCGTCTTGTGCAACCACCGGCAGTTCACGAGACGCGGCGATCGCTGCAATCCAAAGGTCGTTGATGCGCCCTTGGCGCGCATGGCGTTTGGACGCAGCCACGACGCATGTGGTGGCGCCCGGGAGAAAAACTGAGCCGGCCCGCCCCAAACAGAATTAGGCGGGCTAACATACACCGTATGAAAAGGGCGATCCTGGCCAGTGTCCTCACCTGCTTCGCGGTTGCCGCGCCGGCCGTCGCGCACGCTGACCCCGACACCGATTTCTCGAATGCGCTGCACACGGTCGGCATCTACGGCCCCAAGGACTACAACGCCTGGATCGCCAAGATCGCCTGCGAGCGGCTTGATCGCGGCGTTGACCACGATGCGTACGACTCTGCGAAGTTCGTTTTGAAGCAACTGGCACAACACAGCACCACTGCGCAGGCTTGGGAGTTCCTGGGCCTGGCCTACCCCACGTACTGCCCGGAGAAGCAGGTACTTTTGCAGCAGGCAGCGGACAATCACCCGACCTGATCCTGACGAGGTCCGACAAGTAGGAGAACGCAATGGGAAATCGGCTGAAGGCCTTTGTCCGAGCGGGTGTGGTCGCTGCCGCCGTAAGCGCCAGCCTGGCGACGGTCCCAGCGATCGCCTCAGCCGACTCCACCGATGATTACCCGATCCCCAACCGGATGCTCAAAACCACGTGCACGGTCGACCAGTACATGGCCGCGACGCGGGATACGTCGCCGATCTACTACCAGCGCTACATGATCGACTACAACAACCGACCGGTGGACGTCGAGGATGCCGCACGCGATCGGATCCAATGGTTTTTCTCACTGGACTACGCCGGCCGCCGCCAGTATTCCGAGGACACCGCCACCAACGTCTTTTACGAGCAGATGGCAACGCACTGGGGCAACTGGGCCAAGCTGTTCTTCAACAACAAGGGCGTCGTAGCGAAGGCGACGGACGTGTGCATGAACTACCCGCCTGTTGACCCGACGGTCTGGAACTGGGGCCCGAACGAACGGCCCTGAGGAATCGTGCTGATGAGACTAACCAAGTCCACTCTTTGCGCCGTCGCGGTCGCGGTCGGCCTCACGACAGCGACTCTGGGTCTGGGCGCTTCGGTGGCGGGGGCAGAGCCGCCTCCTGCACCGGCGCCGGCTTTGGGCGAACCGCCACCAGCTTGGGCGCCGCCGAAGCCGGCCGAGTCCTGGAACGGGCAACCCGTCGTGTGGACGTCGGGCTGGGGCGGTCGCTGGGGCGTGTGGATCAACGGGGGGTTCATCACGCTGTCGTCGAACCCCGTCACTAACGGCGGCTGATTTTCTTCGGTGCGTCCCGCGCCGGCCGCAATTGATTTCCTGACGTCTCTAGTCCCCCGCTCGCATTTTGCTGAGCTGTCGGCCATTTCGCCGTTTTCCGGCCGCCGGGCTCGCGCGTGGCATAACTTACAGTCACGCCAATACTGCGACCAGTCGGGAGGAAGCGATGCGGGCTTCGAGGTTTATCGGTCGTGTCGGCGGACTTGCGGTAGCGCTGGGGGTGGGCGCTGCAGTCTTCACGGGCCACGGGGTCGCGTGCGCCCAGCCTTCCGGCGGGTCGTCCCCGGATGGCTCCGGTTCGTCATCGAATTCGAGCTCGGCGGGCAGCCCCTCAGGCACGGGCGCCACCGGAGCAGCGGAGAATTCGGTTGATTCGTCGCCCGGCGGGTCGACTGCGTCTCGACGGGGATCCAGGCCGAAGTCGACTTTCTCCCCCGGCTCCGATGCGGGCAATGCAGATGTCGACGGCAACGACTCGGCAAACTCGAAGGCAACGAAGTGGTCGAAGCTGAGAAAAGAACGGCCGACTCCGAGGCACCCGGCGTCGACGTTGTACGGGCCGGGCGCGGCAGCATCCTCCCCCACCACATCGGCCAACACTGACTTGAACCCGACCGGCACGGCCGTTACCGACCGCAGCCTCGTCACCACACCACCCGCTGCGTCTGATCTGCGATCACGCCTCAATGTGGTTGTCCCGCAGACTCATACGGGAATTGCGACGCTCGCAACCGCGTCGAGCGCGCCAGGAACCGTCACGGATTCGACCGTGGTTGACGCGCAGCCAACGCCGGCGGCCGGCATTCTCAGCCCCACGACGACCGTCGCTGAGCGGCTGGTGAACGTGCTGTTCCATCCGTTCGCCGGAAATTCGCCGACGACGCCGTCCGACGGACCGCTGTCGTGGCTGATGATGGCGGCTGCGCGTCGCGAGATCGGCACTGCCTCCGCGGCTGTCGCCGTGGTACCGGCGACCGGTCCGATCGTGTACGTCCCAGCACCGTTGGTCATCACCGCCCCCGCCGACCCCCTGTCAGGGGTCATCAGCAACAGCGCGACAGGTACAGACGCCAACGGGCTGGCGCTGTCCTACGTCGTCGTCTCCGCGCCGAGCGCGGGCGGCAAAGTCAACCTCAACCCGACCACCGGAACATTCGTATTCCTGCCTGACGCATCGGATTTCACGCCCGGCGCGCCCAGCGAGACCTTCAAGATATTGGTGCACGAGGTGACGCCATTCGTCGCGTCGTTGGCGCCACTGGAGGCGCTGCCCCTGGTGGGAACCTTCGTCGACCAGACCCTGACGTCGCTGTACCAAATCCCGATCCTGAATACGCTTCTGGTGCCGCTGATCGGCCACTCGCTCATCGCGCCGGTCAGCGTCGACGTCGCCGCTGTCAATCCGAGCGGTAACCCAATCGCGTTCACCACCAAGGTGACTTCGTTCGACGGCACGCTGATCAGCACCAACTTCTTCCCGGCGCTCGGCTTGGTGACCGGCGCGCAGGCGCCCACACTTCTCAACGGCCCGGGGCTGGGCAGCGCGGGAAACATCGATCCGACATCATTTGTCGACGGCTCGTCCATGGTGCCCGGTCTTGCCCCGCTGCGCGCGAACGGCTACAACGTCGTCACCTGGGATCCCCGCGGTGAGCACGCCTCCGGTGGCGTGCTGCAGCTCGACAGCCCCGCGTTCGAGGGCAAGGACGTGCAAGCCATCATCAACTGGGTGGCCGACCAGCCCGTGACGGAACTCGATGGCCCCGACGATCCTCGGATGGGCATGGTGGGAGGCTCGTACGGCGGTGGTATCCAACTGGTGACGGGCGGCATCGACAACCGCATCGACGCGTTGGTGCCGACGATTGCCTGGAACAGCCTGACCGATTCGCTGTATCCCAACCAGACGTTCAAGACCGCGTTCGCCACCCTCCTCCTGCTCGACCTGGTGGAGAACGGGTCTCGCATCAATCCGCAGATCTACTCGGCTGCCCTCAGGGGCGATCTGCTCGGCGTGCTGACTCCGAGCGACGTGGCGTTGCTGGAGAGCAGTGGTCCGGGTGCTCTGGTCGGCCACATCACCGCGCCGACGCTACTGATTCAGGGGACCGTCGACGACCTGTTCCCGCTGCAGCAAGCGGTCGTCAACGCGCAGGCTTTGACCGCCGCTGGTGTGCCGGTGAAGATGATCTGGTTCTGCGGTGGTCACGGCGTCTGCCTGGACCCAGTCAATCTGACTAACCAAGCTGTCACGATCCTGGGGCAGGAGCTGGCGTGGGTGAATCAGTACGTCAAGGGTGATGGCACGCCCGCAAACGCGATCCCGACATTCCAATGGGTCGATCAGGCGGGCACATTCCACTCGTCCGACCTGATGCCGTTCAACCAGGCATTCGATGGAGACCCGATCACCGCGTCAAGCGGCGGTGGATTCCTGCCCATCGTGCCTTTTGTCGGCGGCTCCGGTCCCGTGAGCCTGCCGGCAGGGGCTCCTCCCGGTCTGGGGCTCGCCCTCGCCTCCAAGGCAAACAAAGCGCTGAACCTCGACGTGTCGGTGCCGGCCGGCACGCAGGTTGTGGGAGCGCCGCAGCTGACGTTCACGTACTCCGGTCGCGGTACCAGCCGCGCGGTCTACGCCCAGATCGTCGACAAGGCGACCGGCCGGGTTCTTGGCAACATCGTCACACCGATCCCGGTCACCCTGGATGGACAGACCCGCACGGTATCCGTCGCGCTGGGTCAGTTGGCGGACATCGCGTACACGGCACCGACCGGGGGCGGCACACTGATGCTGCAGCTGGTCGGCTCGGCGACAGCGTTCGCGAATGTCACCGCGCTCGGCTTTATCCACGTCTCGGATCTGACGGTGTCACTGCCGACCGTTGCGCCCGTCGCTGTCTAGTTGGCGAGCAGGGCTGACGACTCTTCGGCCGCAGGTCCGAACCATGTGGTCAGCGCGTCAGTCAGCCCCATCTGCGACTGGTCGCCGACCCACGCAACGTGTCCGTCGGGCCGGATCAACACCGCCCCGGGTGCTTCGACTTGGCCGAGTGCCGGAAGTTCCCATGTGTCATCGCATTTCGCATCGATAACCCGGACCCGATCCGCCCATGACCCGATGTCGAAGCTGCTGGGCCTCCCGAGGTGGAGCAGCACCGGCCTGGCCTCGTGCAGCAGTGCGAAGACCCGCATCGGACCGTCAACGGTGATCAGCTCGAGGTCGGGCATGCGTCGCCCAAGCAGCGGGTGTCCCTCACCGAAGTCGTAATGGACGTCCAGACCCGACATCATCGCGGCGAATCGTTTGCGCGGCTCGTCCATGCTGAGAAGCTCGGACAGGGTGTCGCGCAAGGCGGTTGTGCGGTCGTCGGTGCGAAGAAGCGCTACTTGCGCCATCGTGTTGCGCAACACGCGCGCTGCGACCGGGTGCCGTTCGGCGTGGTAGGTGTCCAGCAGGCTGGCGGGCGATGTCTGATTGACCACTTGGGCCAGCTTCCATCCCAGGTTCACCGCATCCTGCACGCCAATGTTGAGACCTTGTCCACCCACGGGGTAGTGCACATGCGCGGCGTCGCCGGCCAGCAGGATTCGTCGGTTGCGATAGGCCGCTGCCTGCCGGGCCATATCGGTGAACCTGGAAATCCAAGTGGGACTGTGGATCCCGTAATCGGTCCCGTATACGGCTGTCAGTGCCTGGCTCATGTCGTGCAGGGTGGGTTCGCCGGATCCGAGGTGTTGCTCGGTCACGAGAACCCGGATCGGCCCGTCGTCTTCCAATCTGCCGATTCCGTGCACGCCGAGAGCGTCGTGGCGCACGCCCCATGCCGGCTCCTCGGCCAACTCGACCTCGGCGATCAGGCAACTTCGCGTCGGGTCCCATCCTGGGAACGCGATGCCGGCGCATCTGCGGATCACACTGCGTCCTCCGTCGCACCCGACCACGTATTGCGCCCGCAGCGAGTGGCCACCGGAAAGCTGGACATCCACGCCGGTGTCGCTTTGGCTGATATCTGACACCTCACATCCGCGATAGATCGGCACCGACAGCTCACCGACCCAGTCGGCCAGTATGGGCTCAATGTATTTTTGTGGCAGCGCCAGTCCATAGGGGTGCGGGGTGGGAAAGTCGCTGATGTCCAGACGATTTCCGGCGAAGGCGGCCACCTGTGCCGGGTAACCCTCCGAGAGGAACCGGTCGGCGATGCCCCGCTGATCGAGGACTTCGATAGTGCGCGAATGCAGACCGAGCGCCCGCGACCCGATGACTTCCTGACTGTCGCGGCGCTCAATGACGGCCGCATCGACTCCTGCCAACGCCAACTCCCCCGCCAGCATCAGGCCCGTCGGGCCTGCTCCGGCAATAACCACCGCATGGTCGCGCATTCTCTGCCCCCTCGTGAATTTCTGCTTCGGCCAGCGATTTTGCGCCACCACCCCGGCCTTGCCGCAAGCCCCCCGGTGCGCTATATGTTGAAAGTGGAAGGGTTCGACAGCTCTTCGATCACATCGCGGAATCTCGCCGCAGGAAATGTGGATGCGCCTGCGTGTCGGACTTGTTCGACCAAGTTGCGGTCCGATGTCACGACGCTGATGTCTTGAGGACGGTCGTCGGCGCGGACCAACCGCACAATCTCGTCGTCGGCCGAATTCGGGGCGGCCTTGGGTGCGTGGGCAATCCCGATGACAGATGAGCGAATCGGCGGCGAGGTAGGCCGCTCGAATACGACGGTCACGTGCTGGTCATGCGCGGACGCCCATCGCTCCAGTTGCTCGACCAACAGACCCAGCGCGCGTCGGCGATCCTTCCACCAGCCGTCAGGGCGGGATCCGATCACGTTCATGGCGTCGACGATCCATCGCACGGTGCCGAGGTTACGGGCGGAACTAGGGTTCAGCCATGGGCCTCGTCACATATGAATGCCAAGACCACATCGCCACGATCACCCTCGACCGCCCCGAGGCTCGCAACGCGATCAACGGCGCGCTGCGCGGGGATCTGAACGCGGCATGGGACCGGTTTCGCGACGAGGAGGATGCGTGGGTGGGAATCCTCACCGCCAACGGCAGTGTGTTCTGCGCCGGGGGCGACCTCACTGACGGTGAGGGCTCGGTGGGTACTTTCGGCGGAACGTTCTGGGAGAAGCCGACGATCAACTCTTTCGAGTCCGGCATGGAGTTGTTCAAGCCCACCATCGCCGCCGTGCACGGGCCGTGCGTCGGCTACGGGCTGACCGGGGTGTTGTTCTGCGACTTCGTGATTGCCAGCAGTGAGGCTGTGTTCTCCTTCCCCGAAGTGTCGATCGGGGTGCCGACGATCGTCGGGGCGATTCGGCTTCCCCATCGTGTCGGCTGGGCCAATGCCATGGAGTTGCTTCTGACCGGCAAGCCGATGAGCGCGCAGCGGGCCAAGGAGATCGGACTGGTGTGGAAGCTCGTCGAGCCCGACGAGCTGCAAGCGCAGGCTCGCGCATGGGCCCGCACCCTCACCGAGGCCGCCCCGCTGGCCCAACGGGCAACCAAGGAGGTCGCATGGCGAACCGCGGACATGGGCTGGATCGAGTCGGTGCGCTTCGGAGAGACCATGCGTAAGGTCGCCGGCGCCACCGAGGATGTGGCCGAAGGTATTGCCGCGTGGCGCGAGAAGCGCAAGCCGCAGTGGCGAGGCCGCTGATCCCCTCGCCTGAAGTTCAGTTCACCACTCGATGATTCGGGTCAGATAGGGAGTCATGCCGTTCGTGCGTACGGGCGAGACCGTGACCGCGGGATCGGTGGCCTCAAGCATCTGCCCATTCCCGAGGAACATCGCCACGCTTTGGGTGCCTTCCGGGCCGAAGAGGATCAAGTCACCCGGAAGCGCTTGTCCCGGCGGGATTTTGCGGCCGGCGTTGTACTGCTCTCCCGACGTCCGTGGCAGCTTGAGTCCGGCGCCTGCGAATGCGAACTGCATCAGGCCCGACGCGTCGAAACCGACGATGTTGGTATCCGGGCCGGTACCGCGGGTCGGCCCAGAAACGTTGCCTCCCCCATACAGGTACGGCACGCCGCGCTGCGAAAGCCCGCGCTGAATTACGAGGTTGATGGCTTGCTTGCCACTCACCGTCCGATAGGTCGTGTCAGCGGTCGCAAGACCGGGTGTCGCCATCAACAGGGCCAGAGCGATCGCCAAGGTGCAGATCTGTTTCACGCGGGTCAGTCCATTCCATTCACAGCGGTATCAATAACCACTTCTACAACAATGGTGCCAGCGGCTTATAACGCAATTGACCGAGGAGCGGGGATTTTGTCGTACCGTGACCCAACGGTGATTACGTGATGACGCGGTGCACGTCATCCTTCACGTCGCCGCCCTCCTGGCCGATCCACGGGCCTTCGATCGACGGGTCGAGGATGCCTTTCTCCAGCCAGGTGTAGCGATCGTCGAGCACACCGCGCGCCAGCGTCTGGTCGGAGTCGTCGCAGTTGCGCCACAGTTGATCGAACCGCTGCTCGGCGCGCACCCGCGCCTGCTGACAGAACGCATCGGCGAGTTCGACCGCGGTGGCCTCGGAGTCGGAGCGCTGGGCGCGTACGCAAGCGGCGGTCATCGCGAATAACTCCGCACCGATATCGACGATCCGGCCCAGGAACCGTTGCTTGTGCTCCAACTTGCCCTGCCACCGTGACATCGCATAGAAGGTGCTGCGAGCAAGGCGCCGGCTTGCTCGCTCGATGTAGCGCAAATGTGTTGCCAGAGAATCGAATTCGGCGTACGACGTGGGTAGCTGACCCTTGCCGGCGACGAGCGTGGGCAGCCACCGCGCGTAGAACTTGCCGGCCTCTGCGGCGGCACGAGCCTTCTGGCGCAGGTCCGCGTCGGGGTCGATGATGTCGCCGGCCACCGAAAGATGCGCGTCCACCGCTTCGCGAGCCAGCAGCAGATGCATGATCTCGGTCGAGCCTTCGAAAATCCGATTGATGCGCAAGTCGCGCAGAACCTGCTCCACGGGCACGCCGCGCTCGCCGCGGGCGGCGAGCGATTCGGCGGTCTCGTAACCGCGTCCGCCGCGGATCTGCACCAACTCGTCGGCGATCAGCCACGCCATCTCCGACGCGTAGAGCTTGGCCAGCGCCGCCTCGATCCGGATGTCGGTGCGCTTGGCGTCAGCCAGCTCGCTGGCCAGATCGAGCATCGCTTCCAGGCCGTATGTCGTGGCAGCGATGAAGGCCACCTTGCCGGCGACTGCCTCGTGCTCGCCAACCGGACGTCCCCACTGCACGCGTTCGCGCGACCACTCTCGGGCGATCTTCAGACACCACTTTGCCGAACCGGTGCATCCTGCCGGCAGCGACAACCTGCCCACGTTGAGCGTCGACAACGCGATCTTGAGGCCCTCGCCTTCTTTGCCGATGCGGTTTGCGGCAGGCACTTTCACATCCGCCAGTCGGGTGAGCCCGTTTTCGATGCCGCGCAGTCCCATGAACGCATTGCGGTTCTCGACCACGATGCCCGGTGCATTGGCCTCGACCACAAAGGCGCTGATCCCGCCGCGGTGTCCCTCGCTCTTGGGTACCTGAGCCATCACCACCAGCAGGTCGGCGATCACACCGTTTGTGGTCCAGAGCTTGACCCCGTTCAGGACGTAGTCATCGCCGTCCGGGGTGGCCGTGGCGTGCAGTCGAGCCGGGTCGCTGCCCACGTCGGGCTCGGTGAGCAAAAAAGCGCTGATCTCGCGGGTGCACCTCGGTAGCCAGGTCTGCTTCTGCTCGTCGGTGCCGAACATCGAGATCGGTTGTGGCACACCGATCGACTGGTGCGCCGAAAGCAACGCGCCCAGCGCCGGATGCACCGAGTTGACCAGTGCCAGCGCTTTGTTGTAGTAGACCTGCGACAGCCCGACCCCGCCGTACTCGGTGCTGATCTTCATCCCGAAGGCACCGAGATCCTTGAGGCCCCGGATCACCTTGTCGGGGATCTGCGAGTCTCGCTCGATGACAGAGGCGTCGATCTGCGTGTCACAGAATTCGCGCAATGTCGACAGGAAAGCCTCGCCGCGCTCCGTCGCTTCGGCCGGGCCGCTGGGATGCGGGTGAACCAGGTCCAGGCGTAATCGGCCAAGGAACAGCTCCTTGCCGAAACTGGGTTGGCGCCACTGCGCCTCCCTCGCCTCCTCGGCGACCTGCCTGGCCTGTCGCTCGCTGACTTCCTGGGTAACTGTCATGACGACCTCCACACGTCCGGCTCCTACTCGACAGTAACCCGGATAGGCTGCGGGGATAGACTCAAATTTCCGAGGACATCAGCTCTGAATGGAGTCAAATCCCATGGCCATCATCGAAGCGGACTCGCAGACCCGCACGCCGTTCGACGAAGACGTGGCTGCCACGCAGCGATACTTCGACAGCCCCCGCTTCGACGGAATCACTCGCCTCTATACGGCACGCCAGGTCGTCGAGCAGCGCGGGACCATCCCCACCGACTACACAGTGGCGCGGGAGGCCGCCGGGGCTTTCTACAAGCGTCTTCGAGAGCTCTTCAGCGAGGGCAAGTGCATCACCACCTTCGGGCCGTACTCGCCGGGTCAGGCCACGACGATCAAGCGGATGGGCATCGAAGGGATCTACCTCGGTGGCTGGGCGACATCGGCCAAGGGCTCCACGAGCGAGGATCCCGGGCCCGACCTGGCCAGCTACCCGCTGAGCCAGGTGCCCGACGAGGCTGCCGGGCTGGTGCGTGCGCTGTTGACCGCGGATCGCAACCAGCAGTACCTGCGGATGCGGATGAGTGAAGAGCAGCGCGAAAAGACCCCCGCTGTCGACTACCGCCCTTTCATCATCGCCGACGCCGACACCGGCCACGGTGGAGATCCGCACGTCCGCAACCTGATTCGCCGCTTCGTCGAGGCAGGCGTGCCCGGCTACCACATCGAGGACCAGCGTCCTGGCACGAAGAAGTGTGGTCATCAGGGCGGCAAGGTTCTCGTCCCGTCAGACGAGCAGCTCAAGCGCCTCAACACGGCGCGGTTCCAGCTGGACATCATGCGCGTGCCGGGCATCATCGTCGCGCGCACCGACGCCGAGGCGGCCAACCTGCTGGACAGCCGCGCCGACGAGCGCGATCAGCCGTTCCTGCTCGGCGTCACGAACCTGAAGATCCCGCCCTACAAATCCTGCTTCTTGGCGATGATGCGCCGCTTCTACGACCTCGGCGCGAAGGAGCTCAACGGTCATCTCCTCTACTCGATCCCGGACGACGAGTATGCCGCCGCCGACGCGTGGCTGCAGCGTCACGGCATCTTCGATGCGATCGCCGAAGCGGCCGAGGAGTGGAAGGACGACGGGGACCCGACCAACGACGCGCTGTACGACGACGTCGAGTCGAAGTTCGTCGATGCCTGGCAAGTGGACGCCGGCGTGATGACCTACGGCGAAGCCGTGGCGGAGGTCATGGATTTCAGCGCGAACGACGGTGAACCCAGCGACATGAGCGTCGAAGACTGGCGGCAGTTCGCCCAGCGCGCATCGCTGCATACCGCGCGGGCGAAGGCCAGGGAGCTGGGCGCCGACGCGGACTGGGACTGCGAGCTGGCGAAGACGCCCGAAGGCTACTACCAGATTCGCGGCGGCATCCCGTACGCGATCGCGAAATCACTTGCCGCGGCCCCGTTTGCCGACCTGCTGTGGATGGAGACGAAGACCGCGGACCTGGCCGACGCGCGCCAGTTCGCCGAGGCGATCCACGCCGAGTTCCCCGACAAGATGTTGGCCTACAACCTCTCCCCCTCGTTCAACTGGGACACCACCGGGATGAGCGACGACGAGATGCGGGCGTTCCCCGAAGAGATCGGCAAGTTGGGCTTCGTCTTCAACTTCATGACCTACGGCGGACACCAGATCGACGGCGTCGCCGCCGAGGAGTTCGCGACGGCGCTGCGGCAGGACGGCATGCTGGCACTGGCACGCCTGCAACGCAAGCTGCGGCTCGTCGAATCGCCTTACCGCACACCGCAAACGCTGGTTGGCGGACCGCGCAGCGATGCCGCACTGCAAGCCTCGTCGGGGCGTACGGCCACCACCAAGGCCATGGGTGAAGGCTCCACCCAGCACCAGCATCTTGTGCAGACCGAAGTACCCAAGAAGCTGCTGGAGGAATGGCTCGCGATGTGGAGCGAGCACTATCAACTCGGCGAGAAGCTTCGCGTACAGCTACGGCCGCGACGGGCCGGTGGCGAGTTGCTCGAGCTGGGTATCTACCGCGAGGGCGACGACGGCGAAGAGAAGCTCGCCAACGTGATCGTCGACCCCATCAAAGACCGGCACGGCCGCAGCATCCTCACGGTGCGCGACCAGAACACCTTCGCCGAGAAGTTACGCCAGAAGCGCCTCATGACACTGATCCACCTGTGGCTGATTCATCGCTTCAAGGCCGAGGCGCTCTATTACGTCACGCCGACGGACGACAACCTCTATCAGACCGAGAAGATGAAGTCCCACGGCATCTTCCGCGACGTCCACCAAGACGTGGGCGAGGTCATCGTCGCCGACGTGAACCAAGAGCGGATCGCCGAGCTGCTGACGCCCGATCACGAGGCGCTGTGGCGGCTGATCCGCAAAGAGGACTAGCGGCGTCGGGTGCCGTTAGTCCCCTAAGCGGAATTACCGGGACTGCCGGGATTGTTTAGCCGTTGCCGCCACCGCAGCCGACGCCCGGCACGCAGCCTTGACCGCCGGGGACGCCGCCGGGACCCGCGAACTGGCCGCCGGAGCCGCAGCCAACGCCCGGGATACAGCCTTGACCGCCCGGACCGCCAGCGGGTCCGCCGTTCACGCCGCCAGAGCCGCAGTTGCCGTTGACGTCACAGCCGCCGCCACCCGGATCCTGCTTGAAGACGACGTGCGTCGTGGTGGGCGCTGCCGGGCCGGCCCCAAAAGCGTCAGCTGAAGCGATGGGCGCGGCAGCGATCGCCGCAGCCGCAGCGGCGGCTCCGGCGACTGCCAGAGGTTTCATCAGGTTCAGTTTCTTTAACATGCATATCGCCTACCCCTGCCGCCAACGCGCAAAACCTGTTCGGGGCGAACTTGAATTCTTACTAAGAAGTTAGCTGTTGCTCTCTGTCGCCTTAGGGTTCGGCTCTAGCGTGACAGCATGGTGCGATGGCCTTCCGCTTCAAATCTTGCGCCGCGGTACGGCGTTCCGAAGTTTGAGTGCGGCGGCGCTGCAGTCCGCTCGCATCTGCGTCATTTGGGCATGGTCGTGACGATCGTTGGCGACGTCGACGCCGCCAACGTCGAGCAGCTCTCGGCATACACCCAGCGCTTCGCGTTGGTGAAGGAACGAATGGTGCTCGATTTGAGCAACGTGAATTCTTTTGCGGCCGAAGCGGTTTCGTTTTTGCGCTCCATCGCGGACGGTTGCAGCGCGGCAGGCGTGGAATGGATTCTGGTCGCCAGCTCCCCGGTGCTGAGTCAATTGCGTGAGTTCTACGATGCGGCCACTGTTCCAGTCGCCGACTCAGTCGCGGAGGCACTGCACCGATTCGCCGACGTGATCGACGCGCGCCGAGAAGCGCTGCTACCGCTGGTCAAAAAAACCGCCTGACACCGCGCCCGAGGCGATAGGGTTTGCCAGCAGTCAAGTCTTGACTGATTCCAGAAAAGTCGTAGATTGTCTGTGTGCCGTCGGATTACACAGAGCAGCTGCGCGCAGCTGACCTACGTGTGACCCGCCCGCGTCTCGCGGTGCTGGAAGCGGTGCACGACCATCCGCACGCGGACACGGAATCGATCTTTTCGTCCGTGCGCGCGGGCCTGCCCGAGGTATCCCGGCAGGCCGTGTACGACGTGCTTGCGGCGTTGACGTCCGCAGGTCTCGTCCGCAAGATCCAACCGTCGGGCTCCGTCGCTCGCTACGAGTCGCGCGTCGGCGACAACCACCACCACGTCGTGTGCCGGTCCTGCGGGGTCATCGAAGACATCGACTGCGCCGTCGGCGATGCGCCGTGTCTGACACCCTCCGATAGCGACGTCCTCGAGGGCTTCGTCCTCGACGAGGCCGAAGTCATCTACTGGGGCTTGTGCCCCGAATGCTCCAAATAACCAACCCCGGAAGGAATGTTGTGACATCTGATAGCCGTCCGCCCTCACCAGAGACCCAAACGCAGAGCCGCAGCGAGAGCGAAAACCCGGCCATCCCGTCGCCCAAGCCCAAGTCGCATGCTCCGCTGACCAACCAGGACTGGTGGCCGGATCAGATCGACGTCTCAAAGCTGCACGCGCACTCGCCGAAGGCCAGTCCGCTGGGCGAGGACTTCAACTACGCGGAAGAGTTCAAGAAGCTCGACGTCGAGACGCTCAAGCGTGACGTCATGGAACTGATGACGAACTCCCAAGATTGGTGGCCGGCCGACTACGGCAGCTACGGCGGGCTTTGGGTCCGCATGAGCTGGCACGCCGCAGGTACCTATCGTATTCACGACGGACGAGGCGGCGGAGGCCAAGGCGCCCAGCGCTTCGCGCCACTAAACAGCTGGCCGGACAACGCGGGTCTGGACAAGGGCCGTCGCCTCCTGTGGCCGATCAAGCAGAAGTACGGCAACAAGATTTCCTGGGCCGACCTAATTGTTTTCGCCGGCAACGCGGCACTGGAAGCCATGGGGTTCGAAACGTTCGGCTTTGGCTTCGGCCGCGAGGACATCTGGGCACCCGAGGAGCACCTCTGGGGCGAAGAGGACGAGTGGCTCGGCACCAACAAACGCTATTCGGGTGATCGGGAACTGGCCAATCCTTACGGCGCCACCACTATGGGGCTGATCTACGTGAACCCGGAAGGGCCTGAGGGCGAGCCGGATCCGCTGGCCGCGGCCAAGGACATCCGGGAGACGTTCGGCCGGATGGCGATGAACGACGAGGAGACAGCCGCGCTGATCGCCGGTGGGCACACGTTCGGGAAAACCCACGGGGCAGGCGACCCGGACCTCGTCGGTCCCGAGCCCGAAGCCGCCCCGATCGAGGAGCAGGGCCTGGGCTGGAAGTGCGCGTTCGCCAGCGGCAAAGGCAGGGACGCCATCGTCAGCGGGCTCGAGGTCGTGTGGACGAACACTCCGGCCAAGTGGGACAACAGCTTCCTGGAAATTTTGTACGGCTACGAGTGGGAGCTGACCAAGAGCCCGGCCGGGGCATGGCAGTTCACCGCCAAAGACGGGGCCGGCGCGGGCACCATTCCCGATCCGTTCGACGGGCCGGGACGTGCGCCGACGATGCTGGTTACCGACATTTCGCTGCGTGAGGATCCCATCTACGGCAAGATCACTCGGCGCTGGCTCGACCACCCCGAGGAGTTCAAGGACGCGTTCGCCAAGGCGTGGTACAAGCTGCTGCACCGCGACATGGGACCCGTTTCGCGGTACTTGGGCCCGTGGGTCGGTGAGGAGCAGCTGTGGCAGGACCCGGTGCCTGCCGTCGACCACGAGCTGGTCGACGACAACGACGTTGCGGCGCTGAAGAGCAAGGTGCTGGAGTCCGGACTGTCCGTCGCGCAGTTGGTCAACACCGCGTGGTCATCGGCCGCGAGCTTCCGCGGTACCGACAAGCGTGGCGGCGCGAACGGGGCGCGGATT
Organism: Mycobacterium sp.; assembly: GCA_036558625.1. Classification (GTDB taxonomy): domain Bacteria; phylum Actinomycetota; class Actinomycetes; order Mycobacteriales; family Mycobacteriaceae; genus Mycobacterium. The sequence continues at coordinate 60,162 of DATBFF010000043.1, forward strand.
CGCCTTGAGCCGCAGAAGAGTTGGGAATCCAACGAGCCCGCGAAGCTGGCCAAGGTGCTGCCGGTGCTCGAAAAGATCCAGCAGGACTTCAACGGTTCGGCTTCAGGCGGCAAGAAGGTGTCGCTGGCCGACCTGATCGTCCTCGGGGGGTCCGCGGCGATCGAGAAGGCGTCGAAGGACGCGGGCCACGACATCACGGTGCCGTTCACGCCCGGACGCACCGACGCGTCGCAGGAGAAGACAGACGTGGAGTCGTTCGCGGTTCTCGAGCCTCGTGCCGACGGTTTCCGCAACTACGTGCAGGCCGGCGAGAAAGCTCCGCTGGAACAGCTGTTGCTGGACCGGGCATACATGCTGAACCTGACCGCACCGGAGATGACTGTTCTGCTTGGCGGTTTGCGTGCTATCGGCGCCAACCACGGCGGCAGCAAGCACGGGGTGTTCACCGACCGGCCCGGTACGTTGACCAACGACTTCTTCGTGAACCTGGTCGACATGAACAACGAGTGGAAGGGTTCGGAGTCGGCGGAAAACGTCTACGACGTGCGCGATCGCGCGACGGGCAAGGAGAAGTGGACCGCGACCGCCAATGACCTGGTATTCGGTTCGCATTCGGTGCTGCGCGCGCTGTCTGAGGTCTACGCGCAGGACGACGCGAAGGACAAGTTCGTCGCGGACTTCGTCAAGGCGTGGGTCAAGGTGATGGAGAACGACCGGTTCGACATTCGCTGAGTTCAGGAGTCGGTGAAGCGGGGCGCGCGGCGCTGCTGGAATGCCCTTGCGCCCTCGGCGAATTCGGGCGCTTCCAGTAGCGCGCTTTGGCCCCGCTTCTCTCGCTCCAGTGCGCTGTCCAGCTGACTGAAGGCGGCGGCATTGACCGCCGCCTTCGTCCTGCGGAATGCCGCCGCCGGCGAGGCGACGAGTGTCGCAATCAGGCCGTCGACCTCAGCGTCGAATCGGTCGGGCGGATACACCGCCGTGACCAGTCCCCATTGCAGTGCCTCGGCGGCCGAGATCCGCTGCGCCAACAGCGCCGTCTGCATCGCCCGGATGCGGCCAGCCGCCGCAGCCACCACCGCAGTCGTCCCGGCGTCGGGCATCAGTCCGATCTTGGTGGCAGAGAACATGAAAAACGCTGCCTCCGAAGCGATGACGAGATCGCACGTCATCGCCAGGGCGGCGCCGCCTCCCACTGCCGGGCCGTGCACCGCTGCGACCACCGGCTGTGGCGTCGAGACGATTGCGCGGACGGCACGGTTGGCGGCTTCGATCAGCTCATCCGGTGGCCGCGCAGAGGCGGCGGACAGGTCGTCGGCGCTGATGCTGCCGCCAGAGCTGAACGCACGGCCCGCGCCATCCAAACGCACGGCTTTGACGCTTGGGTCGCCGGCTACCTCGCCTAAGACATCGGCGATGCCGAGAAGGACTTGCTCGTCAAGGGAATTCAAGCTTTCCGGCCGGTTGAGCGTGATCCGCAGCATCCTGCCCGACGACGTCACGGCCAGCCCGGGTCTCATCTCGCGTTACCGACGATACGACATGCGCAAGACCGTCCGCGCGAGACGCGGTCGCTTGCTGATGCGGTCGGCCATGAACTCCTGAAAGCCCCTGCGCTTGTCGGGCAGGTGGTAGTCGGTAGGCCTGCGATGACCCTGGGGCGCGTACAGCCGCCATTGTCCGGGTACGCCCTTGAGCTGATGAATTCCACGCTCCTGGAACGCGATTCCGGAACCGTTCACCAGATCCTTGACGGTGCTCGACACGAGGACTTCTCGCGCCTTGGCCAGCGCGGCGATGCGCGCGCCGATATGCACTGCGATGCCGCCGATGTCGTCCCCGCGGATCTCACACTCGCCGGTGTGCAGCCCACTTCTGACATCGACGCCCAGGTCTGTGATGCGTTCGGAGAGCGTGGTTGCGCAGCGCAGCGCACGCGTCGGGCCGTCGAACGTCGCCAAGAATCCGTCGCCCGTGTGCTTGACCACCCGGCCGTGACATCGGTCGACTTCCGAGCGGGTCAATTCGTCGTGGCGCTCGAGCACCTCACGCCAACCGCGGTCTCCCAGCTCCGCCGCGCGTCGCGTCGAATCCACGATGTCGGTGAACAGCACCGTGGCGAGCATTCGGTCCGCGGTGTGCTCGTGGCGCTCCCCCGTGAGAAACTCCTCGATCTCGCCCGTCACCGACTTGATGTCGCCGACAGTGGGCCAATGGTCGATGCCGTCGAGCTCGACGAGCTTCGCCGACGGGATCGCGGCGGCGATTTGGCGAGCGAACTCCACTGGAATCGTTTCGTTCTTGCGGTGCAAGACCAGCGTCGGCACATGGACGCTTTCCAGAATGTCGGTGACCCTGATGTGCGTCAGGTTGCCCTGATAAGTCAGCAATGCCATCGACGGACTCATACAGGCGCGCTCGAGCGCACCGACGGCCCTGCGGTACACCAGGTTTCGGCTCAGGCTGGGTGCCGCCCAGTCGACTGAGCGGCCTTGGCCCCAATGCTCGATCGATTCCCCGACCTGCTTGCCGAGGCGAATCCACTGCTTGCGGCCCGGAGTGCCGTCGTCGTCCAAAGACCCGTCGTGATACGCGCCGTAGAGCACCAGCGCGCTGACCCGCTCGGGGTAGGTCGCGGCGAACATGACGCTGATCGGCGCGCCCTCCGAGAAACCCAACAAGGCGGGCCGCTCGCTGCCGACGGCGTCGAGCACGGCGCGTATCTCGGCTGCGCGGGTGTCGAGGGTCACCGGACGGTCGATGGGATCCGACAGACCTGTGCCGAGTTTGTCGTATCTGATGACTCTCGCGAACGACTCGAGTTCGCCCATCAAAGTGACCCAGCCCGGCTCTTGCCATAACAAATCGAGGTGAGAAAGCCAGCCCGGAACGATCATCAAGTCAATCGGTCCTTCGCCGACTACCTGATAGGCGATGTTTCCTTCCGGACCCTTCGCGTAGTGCGTTTCAGGCTGTCGGACCACCGGCGAAGTATCGCAGGCGGAACATAGTTTTGGTCGCCGTTCGATCGGTGTACCATTTGGTACATGATTACTCGCGACTCTGTCGAAATCGATGCTCCGGCCCCGCTTGTGTGGGATGTGTTCAGCGATGTCGAGCGTTGGCCCGAATGGACAGCGTCAATGACCCGCATTGTCGCGGCCGATGGGCCGGGGCTCGCGGTCGGCAAACGATTCGAGATCAAGCAGCCTCGCCTGCCCAAGCTTGTCTGGACGGTCACCGACGTGACTCCCGGCGTGTCGTGGACATGGGTCCAGCACTCCCCTGGTGGCACCACGTCGGCTCGTCACGAGGTCAGTGCGTTGCCCGGGGATCGCGCCTTGGTGCGCCAGGAACTCGACCAAACCGGCGTCATCGGCGCGGTGGTCGCGCGGCTGATGCTGCGCACCACCAAGCGCTACCTCGCACTGGAAGGCGAGGGCCTCAAAGCCCGCGCCGAACAGCGGCGCGTCAATGGCCCGGCGTCCTGAGCGACGCCAACAGCTGCTCGACGCGCTCCTCGAGGAAGTTGGCGAAAACGGCATCAGTGACCGTTCGTTGCGGGACATCGCTGACGCGGTAGGCACCAGCCACCGAATGCTCTTGCACCACTTCGGGTCTCGGGACGAGTTGCGGGTGGCGATCGTCGAGGAGGTCGAACGGCGTCAGCGAGTTTTTCTGCGCGAGCTGCCGTTGGACCCGGTTGAAGGTTTCATCGCGATGTGGGACGACGTGCGGCGTCCCGAGCTGCGTGGGTTCGAGCGGTTGTTCTTCGAGTGCTACGCCCGCGCGGCGCAGGGCGAGCAGCCCTTTGTGCGCATGCTCCCCGGCGCCGTTGACGACTGGCTCGGTGACGTCGACGCGGCCGCCCACGGGGCCGGCAATCAGGCGTTTGCGCGGCTGGGGTTGGCCGTCGTCCGCGGCCTCCTGCTCGATTTGGTGGCCACGAACGACGACGAGGGCGTGGACGCGGCGGCGAGGGCCTTTGCCCGCCTGCTGCCCCAATTGTGATAGCACAGTGGGCATGGAGACCGTCGAGTACGCCCATGGCCGATCGGCCGACCTGTTCGGCGGCCCGACGCAACCGACGGTTCTGCTTTGGCACGGTGCGCAGTCCGACGCTCGCGCCTCCGTCCGAGTTCTCGCCGAACTGCTGGCCGGCCACGGCCTCAGCGTGATTGCGCCTGATTGGGATTCTCACGCCGACGACGGCGGCCGCGCGGATCTGCTGCGGTCGGCGCATTTCGCGCGTGGGCGGGTCTCGAAATCGGAAGGTCTTACGCTCGTCGGCTGGTCACTGGGTGGGCTCGCCGCGGCGGGCCTGACGATTCACGCAGCCGACCACGGTGTGACGGTGGCGCACACCGTCTGCCTCGCCGGCGCCTTCATGGTGCGCGATCCGATCTGCGGGTCGCGTCTGGAAACGGAACTTTCGGCCGGCACGGGTCGCTCCCCCTTCACGCTGCTGCACGGCTCGGCCGACGACGTCGTTCCCGTCTCGGCGAGCCGAGCCTTCGCGTCGGCGTTGCAACACAACGGATGGCCGGTCGAGTTCGCGACGCTGCCCACCGACCACGGTGCGATCGCGGGCGCTACGTATGACCCGGCGGCAGACCGCTATTCGGCCGCGCAGGACGCGGCGTCGCTTGCTGTCGCAGCCGACGTGGCGGACCGCATCGCCGCGGTGTGCGGGCGCTGACGCGTCTCGGGCGCCGCGCGGTATGTGACCACCGAACGTGATCGCACGGCGACATTGCGGGCTGCTGCTTTTCGCCGTGAACGCACGCTCGGGGAAACTATTGCCTCGATGGCCGTGGGTCGTTGGGGTCGTTCGGGTCAGGGTCGCCGAACCAGCGGGATGGCTCACGCCGGCCGTACTCGTCGTGCCATGACCACCACTCGTAGGGCGGCGTCTGTGGGTAGCTCTCAGGTGAGTCTTCCCAGTCCTCTTGGCGCCCAAGTGCGGTCATGTCGAGGAAGTGCCAGGTGTTCACGAAGATCTCATCGCCGCGGTTGTTGATGAAGTAGGTGCGGTAGACGCGGTCGTCGTCGCGGATGAACGCGTTGGTGCCGTGCCAATCCTTGACACCGAAGTCTTCGGCGAAGTCGTCAGTCAGCGTGTACCAGGGAATCCGGTGCCAATCCATGCGCGCCTTCATCCGCTCAAGGTCGTCCTGCGATGCGTGCGAGGCGTACACCAGCGTGGTGTCCCGGGCGTTGAGGTGGGCAAGGTGGCCGATGTGGTCGGCCATCAAAGAGCAACCGACGCAGCCATGTTCGGGCCAGTCGCCCGTGCCGGGTTCGATGAACGCGCGGTAGATGATCAGCTGGCGGCGGCCGTCGAACAGATCAAGGAGGCTCGCCTTCCCGTCGGGCCCGTCGAATACGTAGTCCTTCTCCACCGCAAGCCACGGCATCCGGCGACGCTCTGCAGCCAGCGCGTCGCGTGCGCGGGTCAGCTTCTTCTCCTTCACCAGCATCTGCTGCCACGCCGCCTCCCACTCCTGCGCCGAGACGATCGGTGGCGTGGTCATGCTTCGAGTCCGCTCTTGAGGTTGGACAGCTTCCACGGCCAGCCCCCAGAGACCATCTTCAGGACTGTGCTGTCGGGTTCGAAGTCGTCGTGGATGACGGTCAGCTTGACTTGGTCACCCTGGGGTTCGATGTCGAACGACACCCGCGATCGTCGTTCGGCAGCGCACGTCGCGACGGTCTTTTCGTCGAGTTGTTCGACAGCAGTGGCGAGTTCGGGCACGAACGTATGGAACGTGAACGCGAGGCGGCGGTAGGGATCGGATTCGAGGATGACCTGCTCGGGGTGCTCGATCTTCAGGCCGTGGTCTTCCCACACATAGGTGGAGCCCTTCTTCCAATCCGACACCATCGCGTGTCCCATGTAGCGATGCGAGAACGCCGGGTCGGTGATCGCCTGCCAGAGCCGTTCGGGCGTCGTCCGGATGTATGTCGTGTATACGAATTCGGCTGTGCTGCTCATGGTTTCGGTCTCCAATGCAATCTTCAGATCGGCGAGGGTCTGCACCCGCGCGCGGTCGTACTGGGTAATCCAGCGGTCGGCGATGGCGTTGATGGGTTCGGCGTTGAGGTAGTGCAGCTTCTCTCTCCCCCGCCACAGGGTGGTGATCAGGTTGGCGGCTTCGAGCACCGCCAGGTGCTTGCTCACCGACTGGCGCGCCATCGACAACCCGGCGCACAACTGCGTCAGGGTCTGACCGTTGCGTGCGTTGAGGCTGTCGAGCAGCAGGCGCCGACTGGGGTCGGCCAGCGCCTTGAACACCTCGTCCATCGGTGTTCACAATATGCAGCCATATGGCTGCATGTCAACGGCGGCCTCCTTTCGCGGCGCCATTCGTCGCCCAAAGTGCACTGGCTGCGAAAATCAGATGGATTTTCGCAGCCTGTGCACGTTCGACGCGTGCGCATTGCCCGCTAGGAGATGTCGGGATCGGCGCCGGATGCCGCCCAGCGAGCAGTCAGCTCGGCGATCGCGCCGTTCATGTCGTCGGAATCGAAATTCACGAAGTCGTGCGCCAGTTCATCGTCGCTGACTTCCAAGACCGCGAGGAGCTCGACGGTAATCGGCCGGTCTGCCTCATTCGCGTCGCGGTAGGTGAGGCGGATCAGGGAAAGACGTTCCCCTCTTATGGCAATGGGCTGTATCCCCATCCGCCAGCTGACAGGCGCCGCGTCGAAAAGCGCTTGCGCGGCTCTCCGGCGTGCTGATCCGTCATGTAAGGCGCGCAGGCCCTTTCGCCGGTCTTCCAATATGCCGTCCGCCGTCGTGAGACCAAGAAATCCATCTACGTCGTGACGGTTGAAAGCGTCGGCTAGACGTCCCCACGTCCGGGTCGCACTGTTCTCGAGCTGCGGCGTCGGCGGATTGAGTTCCTCGAACCGCGCTAGGGCCTCGTCGCGCTGGTCGGGGTCGAAGTTCTCGATGTGTGTGACGCGGTCACCGTCCAGGATGACGAGCATGAGGAACGGCAGCTCGATCGGGAGGCCCTCGGTCGATGTGCCCTTTGCGACAAAGTGGTTCATGACGCCCACTGCCGAGTACGAGATGACCTCGGCCAGCTCAAGCCAGAGGTCGGGCACGAGCCACACCATCGTCTGAAACGACGACAGGTAGTCAGCCGTTTCTTCGGTCGCAAGCTGCCGATGATTGACATACGTGGCGCCGGCGCAGCGTGCGGCGAGCGCCTCCCAGTCGTGGCGATTAGTGGCCTCGACCAGCTGCCGTTGCGCCTCGATCACTTCGGGATGCGCGACCTCTCCGGATGCAATCCAGCGAGCGGTGAGTTCGGCGAACGCGCCTTCGATGTCGTTGGGATCGAACAGGATCACGGCGCGCCCGAGACCGTCGTCGCCCACTTCCCCGAGCGTGAGGTGCTCTAACGTGACCGGGCGGCTGGCGTCGGTGGCGTCACGATAGGTGTCGCGTGTCAGCGCGAGGCGAGATCCCCTGATGGCGACGGGCGTGATCTCTAACGTCCATCCGGCAGTCATCTCCAGCAGGGCGTGCACAACCTCCGGCCGCGCTGAGCCTTTGTCAGCCAAGACTTTTCGCCGGTCCTCGTAGCGTGCGCCCGCGCCCGCCCCGGCGAGGAAGCTGTCCACATCGCGCCGGTTCAGTGCGTCTGCGGCCTTCGCCCATGCGCGAGTCGCGGCGTTCTCAAGCGGCATGCGGTCGCTGAGTTCCTCGAACCGCGCTAGGGCCTCGTCGCGCTGGTCGGAGTCGAAAGCCTCGACGCGGGTGACGCGATCACCATCGAAGAAAACGAGTAGGACGAGCGGGATCTCGATCGCGCCGCCGTCGGTCGGCGCCCCCCTCAAAGCCACGTCACCGACAACGCCCGTCGCCGAGTGCGCGAGAACTTCGGCGATGTCGACCCTGAAGTCGGGGATGAGCGAACTCATCGTTCGAACGGACGACATGTGGTCCGCGAATGTGTCGCCGCCCGCTGGCAGCTGTCGGTGGTTGACGTAGATGGCGCCCTCGGTGATTGCGGTGTACGCATCCCAGTCGTGGCGGGCCGTAATCGCGTTGAGGCGTTGCGCCGCCTCGATGATGTCGGGATGCGCAACCTCTCCGCGTGCGATCCAGCGAGTGGTGAGTTCTGCGAACGCGCCTTCGATGTCGTCAGGATCGAACAGAATTACCGCGCGCTCGACCTCCGTGAGCGTTAGGTGCTCAAGAGTGATCGGTCGCCCGGGATCGGTGGTGTCGCGATAGGTGTCGCGAGTCAACGCGAGGTGATCTCCCCTGACCGCGACAGGCTCTGTCTCGAGCTTCCATCCCGCAGCCATCTCGAACACAGCGCTCATGAGCTCCATCCGTACAGGGCTTTCATGGCGTAGCCCTTTTCGCCGGTCCTCATAGTGCGCGTCCGCAGTGGCGAACGCATTCAGATCACGCCGGTTTATCGCGTCTGTGGCCGTCGCCCATGCGCGGGTCGCGGCGTTCTCGAGCCGCGGCGCCTGGTGGTCGAGTTCGTCGAACCTCGCGAGCGCGCTGTCGAGGTCAGCCTCGTCAAATAGCTCACAACGGTTGATCAGGTTGCCATCGATCGTGAAGATGCCGACCACGCGCCACTCCGCGGACAACCCCTCCGGCGATGTCCCGCTCGCCACGTTCGTGACGACCGCTCCGATATCGGTCAGCCGATACACAGCTTCGATGTAGGTGTTGAGGTCCGGTAAGAGCTCCCAGGTCGCGTGGAAGTATCCGGTCAGATCACCAGTGCGCAGCTCGGTCCTTGCAAGTCTCCGGTGGTCGATGTTGACCCAGTCAGGTGTCGTCGCGGAAAGTTCACGCCGGTTTATCGCCGCGTGGGCACGCGCGATAACCGACCACGTGTGCGCGTGGGGCGCAGCCTCGCCGGTGAGATATCGCGCGTCGAGTTCTTCGAACGCGGCGTCGATAGCGTCGGGGTCGAAAAGCACTGTGCTGCATACCAAGCCATCGTCACTGACTTCGGTGAGCGTCAAGTGTTCGACAGTGATCGGCCTGTCGACGTCATCACTATCGCGGTAGGTATCGCGTGTCAGCGCGAGACGCGATCCCCGGATGGCGACGGGCTCCATCTCCAACGCCATTCCTTTGGTGGCATCGAATAGCGCGCGCACCATCTCAGGCCGCACGGGCCGTTCGTCGCGCAGACCTTTGCGTCGGTCCTCAAATCGCGCGTCGGTCGCGGCGAGCGCAATAAAACCGGCGAAGTCACGACGATTGTGTCTGTGTACAGCACGTATTCGGGTCCGCGTCGCGGCGTTCTCGAGCAGCTGCACTTGGCGGTTGAGCTCGTCGAACCGCGCAAGTGCAGCGTCGAGGTCTTCCTCGTCGAAGACTTCGAGGCGGTTGAACAGGTCGCCTTCGACGGTGTGAATATTGATTCCCCGCCAAACAGCGTCGAAGCCCTCCTCTGAGGTCCCGCGTGCCGACCACGTGACAACCGCTCCGAGATCGGTCAACCGATGCACCGCGTCCACGGAAAGCTTGAAGTCGGGCGCGACGTCCCACGTGGCTTGGACATAGGGGATCGTGTCGCCTGGCGCGAAAGCTATTCCGCGCCGGTGGTCGACGTTCACCCAATCCGGCTTCGCCGCGGGCAGCTCTTGACGGTTGAGTCCGGCGTAGCCCCGGGTGATGAGCGACCACGTGTGCGCGTGAGGCGCTGACTCGCCTGCGAGGTAGCGGGTATCGAGCTCTTCGAAGGCGGCGTCAATGTCATCGAGATCGAACACGACGCCCGCGACAAGCCGATTGTCAGCGTTCGCTTCACCGACGACGAGGACCTCCGACTGGAACGCGTCGGACGGCTGATCTTGGGCGGTGAACCGGATGCGCATGAGGTAGAGGCGCTCGCCGCGGATCGCCATCACGGTCGCCTTTACTGTCGTAAGCCAAATGTTGGCGATTGCCTGCATGTCGGCGACGGTGGCCTGTTGACCGTGGCGCACCCCAGAGCCCACTACCCGTCGGCGGTCGTGATGGGAAAAGTGGTCGGACATCGTCTCCGCCAGAGTGTCCCATTCCTGCGCGGCGAAATGCATCAGGAAGCGCTCGCCCACTTGGGTTGCCGCGTTTTCGAGGTGGGGCGGCTGTACGGCCAGCTCGTCGAACAGGGTGAGCGCGGCGTCGAGGTCGGCCTCGTCGAAGAGCTCGCAACGGTTGATCAGGTCACCTTCGAACGTGGCAAGGATGACTTCCCGCCACTCGACGTCCAAGCCCTCTTGCGAGGTTCCATGCACCACGTGGGCGACGACGGCTCCGATGTTGGTCAGCCGATGCACGGCCACGATGTTGTCAATGACGTCAGGGGCGAGGGCCCAGCCGGCATGAAGATATGCGACCAGGTCGCCTGGTGCGAACGCTGCCGCTCGACGGTGGTCGGCGTTGACCCAATCCGGTGTCGTCGGGGGTATTTCGTGCCTGTTGACCGCGGCGATTGCCGCTACGATGAGTGACCACGTGCGTGCGTGGGCGGCCGCTTCGCCAGCGAGGTAGCGGGCGTCGAGTTCCTTGAAGGCCGCGTCGATGTCGTCGATGTCGAATGTGACCGCCGAGTTGACTCGTTCGTCGGCGTCGATCCCGATGATATGGAGGCCCTCGGCTTGAAACACCTCCGGTCGTTCATCGCCGGCGAAATAGTGCGCATGTATGAGGACCATGCGTTGGCCGCGAGTCGCAACTACGGTTGCCGTCGCGTTCGTGAATCCAACATCTGCGAGCGCTCGCCATTCTTCGATCTCGGCATCCCGACCGTGCTGGATTCCGGCGTTCACACCCCGCCGGCGGTCTTCGACGAGACAGTCGTGGGTTAGTAGCTCCCCCAACGTGTCCCAGTCGCGGCTCACAAAGTGCGCCAAGTAGCGTGCGGCTACCCGGCTTGCTCCATTTTCCAGCTGTGGCGCTCGGAGCTGCAGTTCGTCGAATCGGGCGAGTGCGGCGTCGATGTCCGCCTCGTCGAAGAATTCTGCGCGGTTGATCAGGCCGCCTTCGACCGTCATGATCTCGACCAACCGCCATTCGGCGTCCAAGCCCTCGTGTGAGGTCCCTTTCATCACCTGCGTGTAGACCGCTCCGAGGCCGCTCAGCCGCTGTACAGCCTCGATGCAGAAGCTGATGTCCGGAATCTGTTCCCAGGAGGCGCGGAGGTATGCGGTGAGGTCGCCGGGCGCGAACGGCGCCCCGTGGCGGTGGTCGATGTTCACCCAATCCGGCGTCGTACGGGGGAGCTTGCGCCGGTTGACCGCGGCGTAGGCCTCTGAGATGACCGACCACGTGTCAGCATGCGCAGCTGCTTCGCCGACGAGGTAACGGGTATCGAGCTCTTCGAATGCGGCGTCAATGTCGTTGATCTCGAACATGACACGCGCGACGATGCGCTCATCGGAGTTGATCTCGACAACGCAAAGCACCTCGGTGTAGAACGCTCCCGGCCGCTGATCGACGCCTCCCCATCGGATACGACGCAGGACGACGCGGTCTCCGCGAGTGGCGATGACATCTGACGGCGTGAACGTCATTCCGAGGTCGGCGGAAGCGCGCAGCTGTGCCAGGGTCATATCGCGACCTTGTCGACTCCCGCTATTCACGACGCGACGACGATCGTGGCTCACATAGTCGCCGGACAAGGTGTCATTGATCGCATTCCAGTCCCGTGCCGCAAAGTAGGCGTAACCTCGATCATCGACTCGGCTCGCCGCGTTCTCCGGTCGCGGCGTCTGGCGGTGCAGTTCCTCAAAGCGGGCGAGCGCGGCGTCGAGGTCTGCCTCGTCGAACATCTCGCACCGGCTGACCAGATCACCTTCGAACGTGAAAACGGCGATCATTCGCCACTCGGCGTCGAGGCCCTCTTGCGATGTCCCATGCGAAGTGTGGCTGACGACTGCGCCGAGGTTGCTCAGGCGATGGACCGTCTCGACGCGGATCTTGATGTCGGGCGTCTGATCCCACAGCGCACGGATCGATGCGTCCAAATAGCCTGGCTCGATCGTTACGACTGGACGGTGATCGGCAATGGCGAAATTCTGTGTGGTCGCGGGACGTTGGTGCCGGTTGAACCCGGCATAGAGTCCTGTGATGGCCGACCACGTGTCGGCGTGGGGCGCCGCCTCTCCGGCGACGTAGCGGTCATCGAGTTCGTCAAACGCGGAATCGAGGTCGTCGGCGTCGAACTGGACGCCGCCTATGATCCGTTCGTCTGTGTCGATCTCGATGATGTCCACGCTGGCGGTGTAAAACGCTTCGGATTGCTGGCCGGGACCGGAGGCACGAGTACGACTAAGGACGAGGCGCTGGCCCCGGGTAGCGATGACTTCTGACGCAATCTTGTCTACACCGATATCGGCGATGGCCTTGAGATCGCCGATCACGGTGTCACGACCCTCCCGGACTCCGACATTGACCACGTGGCGTCGATCGATGTAAGACGCGTTCGCGGCGATGATCTCGGCCATTCCGTCCCAGTCGCGGACGGCAAAGCACTTCCTATAACGTTCGCCCACTCGGCTCGCCGCATTTTCCAACCGCCGGGTCTGAGGCTGCAGTTCCTCAAACCGGACAAGCGCGGCCTCGAGATCCGCCTTGTCGAAGAGTTCGCAGTGGCTGATTCGGTCTCCTTCGACCGACACAATCGCAAGCTCGCGCCATTCGGCGTACACGCCGTCTTGCGAGGTCCCCCGCGCGCTATACGTAAAGACCGCCCCGACATCGGATAGCTTATGGACGGTATCGATGTGAATTGCGAAGTCGGGCATCAGTTCCCACGTGGCACGGAGCGACGGGATGAGATCACCCGCCGCAGTCGTCGTGACTCGTCGGTGGTCGACGTTCACCCAGTCGGGTGTCGTCGGTGGGAGTTCGTGCCGGTTCAGAGCGGCGTAGGTCTGCGCGATGACCGACCAGATGTCCGCCTGAGCGACGGCTTCGCCGGCAAGGAAGCGGGCGTCGAGTTCTGCGAAGGCGGCATCGATGTCGTCCAGGCCGAAGCCGACGACCGCCGCGATCCGTTCATCGGCGTCGAGTTCCACGAGTTTGAGGACTTCGGTTTCGAACGCTTGGGAGGTGACGCGAACAAGAGCGAGTCGGCTTTCGCGTGTTGCGATAGCCGCCGACGTCATGCTGTCGGTCCCGATCGTGTTGGCAAAGGCTTGCATATCAGTGAGTGCAACCTCGCGACCGCGTCGGACTCCACCGTTCACCACACGGCGGCGATCGTCTATCACGACGTCGTCGGTCAATAGCGCAGCCACGGCGGCCCGGTCGCGCGCGAAGTTTGTCAAGAAGCGCTCGTACACTTGGCTCGCCGCGTTTTCTACTTGCGGCGTGGGCCGGCTGAGTTCGTCAAGCTGGGCAACCGCAGCGTCGAGGTCTGACTCGTCGAACAACTCGGTTCGGCTGACCGCGTCTCCCTCGACCATCATGAGGGCTATCCCACGCCACTCGGCTTCGAAGCCCTCTCGCGAGGTTTCGTTCGCCGCATACGTGATGACTGACCCGGCGGCGTGCAGTCGATGCACACTCTCGACGTAGGTGTTGATGTCTTGGTCGGGGTCCATCCCGGCATTGATGTACGCGATCAGATCGCTGGCCCCCATCGCGGTCTCGCGTCGATGGTCGATGTGGGTCCAGTCCGCGGTGAGCGCCGGTGTCTCGTGCCGATTGATCGCGGCGTAGCTCCCCGCGATGATCGACCACGTGTGCGCATAGTGTGCCGCGTCGCCTGCGAGGTATCGGGCGTCGAGTTCTTCGAAGGCGGCGTCGATGTCGTCGCCGTCGAACATGACCGTCGCCACGCACCGCTCGTCGGCGCTCATTTCACCGACGATCAGTGTCTCCGTGAGATAAGGCTCGGCCCCTTGGTTGCTCCCCGACAAGGTGCTCCGCATGAGGACCAGGTGCTCTCCGCGGATCGCAATGACCGTCGATGCGATGAACGTCATTCCCATGTTGGCGGTGACTCGCAAGTCCGAAATGTTCGTATTGCCGCCGTATCGCATACCGGCCCCGATGACCCGGCGACGATCGTCGATGGAAAAGTCATCGGCGAACATCTCCGATATGGCGTCCCAATTGCCTTCCGCGTAGCAGGCGTTGAATCGCTTGGCCAGCCGGCTTGCCCCGTTTTCCAGCCGCGGCGTCGGCCGGCTGAGTTCTTCAAACCTCGTGAGCGCAGCGTCGAGGTCTGTCTCGTCGTATATCTCGGAGCGGCTGACCAAGCCGCCGTCGGTCGTCATGACGTTGATTTCGCGCCACTCCGCCTCGAACCCCTCTCGTGATGTTCCGCGTAACGCCTCAGTGACGACCGCCCCGAGGTCGCTCAAACGATGCACCGCTTCGATGCGAAGCCTGATGTTCGGAATCTGTTCGAAGGCCGAGAGGGTGTGGATCTTGATATCGCCGGGCGCGAAGGCTATCGCCCGGCGATGGTCGATGCTCACATAGTCGGGCGTCGTCGCGGGGATTTCGTGACGGTTGAGCGTGGCATAGGTCTCCACAACGAACGACCATGTGTGCGCGTATTGCGCCGCTTCGCCTGCGAGGTATCGGGCGTCGAGTTCTTCGAACGCGGCGTCGAAGTCGTCTGCGTCGAATGCGACGTACGCCACGATCCGGTTATCGGCGTTGACCTCGCCGATGCTTAGGAACTCGGTATGGAAGGCGTCGGACCGCTGATCGAGGCTCGACAAGCGGAGGCGAGCGAGGACGAGCCGCTCACCGCGTGTCGCAGTGACGTCCGTCCGCATCTGTCTAACTCCGAGGTCGGCCCAGGCCCGCATGTTTTCGATCGCGACATCTCGACCGCGAAGTACTCCCACGCCCACCACGCGACGACGGTCGTCATAGGAAAAGTCGTCGGCAAAGAGCTCGGCCCCGGCCTCCCAGTCGCGGTCCTCAAAGTGCGCCACGAAGCGCTCGCACTCTCGGCTTGCCGTGTTTTCCAGTCTCGATGCGGGCCGGCTGATTTCGTCGAATTGTGCGAGTGCAGTGCCGAGGTCTGTTTCGTCGAACAACTCGCTGCGGTTGAACTTGTCGCCATCCAGCGTTAGCAGCGCGATCTCCCGCCATTCGAAGTCGAAGCCGTTCTGCGAATGCCCATTCACCGCGTTAGTGACAACCGCTCCTAGGTTGCTCAGCCGATGGACAGTCTCGATATAGATGCTGGCTTCTGGCGCGACCTCCCAGGAGGCACGGACGAACGGGATCAATTCACCCGGCGCGAAGGCCCTCCCTCGCCGGTGGTCGATGTTCACCCAGTCCGGGGTTGCTGACGGCATTTCGTGCTTGTTTAGTCCCGCATAGGCCTGCGTGATGAACGCCCACGTGCCGGAGAACGCGGCTGCTTCACCGGCGGGATACCGCGCGTCGAGCTCTTCAATGGCAGAGTCGAAGTCGTCGGCGTCGAACATGATGTGAGCCGAGATCTGGTTGTCGGCGTTGATCTCAACAACGCCGATCACGTCGTTGGACGGCTCCGCCCAGTCGCGGAAAGACACACTGTGACGACCAAGGAAGAGGCGTTCCCCCCGCGTCGCAACGACGGCCGAAGCTAGATTGAGGATCCCGATCTCGGCATAGGACTGCATGTTTGCGATCTCGGGATCCCGACCGTGCCTTAGTCCGGCATTGACCACCCGCCGACGATCATCGGTCACGAAATCGTCGGCCAGTGTCTTGGCCATGGTGTCCCAGTCGCGGGCGGCGAAGCGCGTCATGTAGCGCACAAACACTTGGCTCGCCGCGTTTTCCGGATGTGGTGCTGGGTGGCTTAACTGGTCGAACCTCGCGATCGCGTTGTCGAGATCCCTTTCGTCGAATAGCTCGGCGCGATTTACTAGCTCGCCTTCGACCGTCATGATGTCGACGGTCCGCCACTCGGCCTCGAAGCCGTCTCGCGAGATCCCCTTCCCCACATGGGTGAAGACCGCTCCGAGGTCACCCAGCTGGTGTACATCCTCGATGTAGACGTTCAGGTCCGCGGCGAGTTCCCACGAAGCGTCGAAGTATGCCTTTGCTTCGCCGGGGGCCATTGAGGCGGCACGCCGGTGGTCGACGTTCACCCAGTCCTGAGTCGTCGCGGGAAGTTCGCCGCGATTGAACCCCGCGTACGCGCGTGTGATGGCCGACCAAGTCTGCGCGTATTGCGCCGCTTCGCCTGCGACATAACGGGTCTCGAGCTCTTCGAAGGCTGCGCCGGGATCGTGCATGTCGAACCCGACCCGGGCCACGATCCGCTCGTCGCTGTCGATCTCGATAATGCAGAGCGCGTCGTTGTGGAACTCGTCGGGACCCTGGTCGCCTTTCGAGAAGCGGCTACGCGTGAGCGCGAGGCGGTCGCCACGCGTCGCAATGACGGTCGACGTAATCGTTGTCGCCCCGACGTCGGCGCGGGCCCGCATGTTTGCCATTTCGGCGTCCCGGCCATGCCGCAGACCGGCATTCACTACGTGACGCCGATCGTCAACCGCAATGGTGCCGGCCATTAGTTCTGCCATCGCGTCCCAGTCGCGGGCCGCGAAGTGCGCCGCGAAGCGCTCGTCTACTCGGCTTGCCGTGTTTTCCGGTTGCCGCGTTGGACGGCTTAGTTCCTCGAACCTCGCGATCGCGGAGTCTAGGTCTGCCTCGTCGAAGAACTCGCAGTGGTTGATCAGGTCGCCCTCGAAGGTCAGAAGGTTGACGTACTGCCACTCCGCGTCGAAACCTTCTTGGGAGGTTCCATGCGCCGCGTGGGTGATGACCGCTCCGAAGTCGCTCAGCCGGTGCACCGCCCTGATGTGGGGGTGGACATGTGGGACGGCGTCCCATGTGGCGCGGACGTATGCGATCAGTTCACCGGGCGCGAAGGCTGCTACCTGGCGGTGGTCGATGCTGACCAAGTCGGGTGCGACCGGCGGCATCTGGTGCCGGTTGAGTGCGGCGTAAGCGGCCGTGACGACCGACCATGTGTGCGCGTGGGCGGCGGCCTCACCGGCGAGGTAACGGGCATCGAGTTCTTGGAATGCCTCGTCAATGTCCTCGGGGTCGAACGTGATTGTCGCGGCGATCCGATTGCCGGAATCGATCTCGATGACGTGCAGGAGATCGAGGCCGAACTCCTCGGGCCGCCCATCGCCGCGCGCGAATCGAGACCCGGTGAGGACGACGCGATTGCCGCGAGTCGCGATGGTGTGCGGCGTCTGTGTCGCGCCGAGATCGGCGGCCATTCGGTAGTTTTCGATGAGCCAATCGCGGCCGATTTGGAGGCCGGCAGTTATCATGCGACGGCGATCGTCGTTGCTGACGTCGTTGTTCAACATTTGCGCCATGGCGCCCCAGTCATGCGCAGCGAATCGTTCTAGAAAGCGTTCAGCCACTTGGCTTGCAGCGTTTACCAATCGCGGCGTCGGCCGACTGAGCTGATCGAACCTCGCAATTGCGGCGTCGAGGTCGGCGTCGTCGAAAACCTCGCAGCGGTTGATCTTGTCGCCGTCGAACGTGAGAACGCAGACGTTCCGCCACTCGGCGTCGAAGCCCTCGTGTGAGGTCGCCTGCACCGCATGTGTGACGACTGCTCCGAGATCAGTCAGCCGATGGACGGTTTCGACGTGGATGGCGGCTTGCGGCGCAAGGTCCCACACGGCACGCAGGGATGGACCAAGCTTGCCCGGCTCGACCGCTAAGAGCGGTCGATGGTCGATGTTGACCCAGTCCGATGTCACAGCAGGCAGTTCGTGCCGGTTCAGTGCGGCATAGCCACTCATGACGAGCGACCAGGTGTGTGAATAGTCCGCCGCTTCGCCTGCGAGGTATCGCGCGTCGAGTTCGGCAATCGCGGCCTCAACGTTCTCGACGTCCAAGATCACCTGGCCGACCATCACGCCGCTGGTGTCGACTTCCGTGACCTGAAGCGTTTTCACGTTGAATGCGTCGGTCGGGTCAGGAACCTCGAATCTCACGTAGCTGAGGCACAGACGATCACCCCTCAGGGCGATAGGCACCGCCGTGATGTTTACGTCGCCGACACTCGCGATCGCGCGGCCGTTGGTCATGTGCGCGGCGCGGTCGGTGCTCGTGCGGCGCAGCCCGTGCCGCCTGTCTTCAACTCGCATGTCATCAGCGAACTGCGCCTCGAGTTCGTTCCAGAGTCTTTTGGCAAACAGCGCGAAACACCGGTCATCGGCTCGAGTTGCTGCGTTCTCGAGCCGCGCATGCGTCCGTTCTTCTTGGATTCGCGCGTGCGCGGCGTCGAGCTCGGCGACCGCCGCATCCATGTCGTCGAGGTCGAACCACACCTGCTGCGCAATCTTGCCGTTCTCGTCGAGGTTGATGACGTGGAGCAGCTCATCTTCCGGCGCACCGGGACGATCTCCTTGTGTGCCTAGCTCCAATTGGGTCAAAGCGATGCGCTCGCCTCGTACAGCGAGAACGACACGTCGACGGATGACCATGCCCTCTTCGGAATATCGCTGACTTTGTGCCGTCAAATCACTTGACTCGAAGAGTCGTCTGGGGAAGCCAACGATCTTCCGGCGACTCTCGATGGAAACTGCGGGCGCGAGCACTTGCCCGAAATCGCCCCACGCGCGACCCGTAGCGGCGGCGTCGAACTGGCGGATCGCGCGCACGCATGCGTTGTCCAGCTCGATCGGTGGCGCCTGGGCCGGCTCAGATACCGTAGGCTGCTCGGCGCCGAGAATGCCGCGTGCCTTGTCGACAAGTGCCGCAGCACCTTTCTGTTCGTACAGGCCCGCAGCGCGTTCGGCCGCGGCCTGTGCGCCCGCGCGATCGCCGGCAGCATTCAACACCGTCGCCAGTGCCAGGCACGCATCGCCGTGGTCCACCAGACCGTCGGTGCGTTCGGCCAAGCTGACCGCCTCTTCGGCTACCCGCCTGGCCTGACCGTGATCACCCTCATGCGCCAGCAACTGCGCCCGTACCGTTCGCCACGCGATCGCCGCCTTCAGCGCGTGCCCGGCCAGTCGCTCACTCTCGGTACACAATTCGTCGGCTTCGTTGTCCCGGCCAAGTGCAAGGCACGCGCGCGCCAATAGCGCGGCGGTCTCGGCGGTGTCGGCGTCGAGCCCCATCCGGCGAAAGCCGTTGTACGCCTTACGCAAATGTGGTTCGGCGGCAGCGGTATCGTCGACGACCAACTCGACGATTCCTGCGAACTGCTCGACCTCGAGCAATGCATGGCGCAAGCCGAGTTCGGTGACCGTGCGCCGGGCCGAGTCGATCATCCGTCGTGCTGCCGCGGCGCGACCTCGAAACGCCTCGAGCACGGCCTGGCACCGCGTCGACGTCGCCTCCACTGCGGGCGAATCTGTCGTGATGCGAAGCAGCCGAACGACATCCAGGCAGCGGCCGCCCGCACGCGGAACCGGATTCGGCCCCCACAGCGCCGCAAGCGGCGCACCGGCCAGCACCGCGTTCACCCGGCGGTGATCCCGCGCGCGTCGCGCCGCGGTCAGCGCTTGATCCAACGCGATCTCGCAGTCACCGACTCGCCCGAGGCGGGCAAGGCATCCAGCGCGAACCGTATGCGCGTTGGCCTCACCGGCGGCGTCGTCGAAGCCGGCCAGCTTCTCGGCTGCTCCTCGCACCGCGGCCTCGACCTCGTCCAACCGCTCGGGGTGGCTCAGCATCGACAGCTGGCCGTCGAAGCACGCCGCCCACGCCGCCAGTCGCGGCGACGCCACAGTCGCCGCTTGTAGCTGGGAGACGGCTCCTTCTGCGGTAACGACATCGCCCGCGGCCAAAAGCGCCTCGCAGCGCGCGATCAGAAGTTCGGCCGCCTGGTCGTCGCGGTCGGGTATTTCCTCGTCGAGTTCCTCCAACGCGTGCAGCGCCCGGTCGTAGAGGTCCGCGGCACCCTCGTAGCCAAGTCGAGCCATCGCCTGGTCCGCCGCACGCCGGCAGTACTCGACAGCCTTCGCGGCGTTGCCCGCCCACGCACATTCGAAGTAGTGGTACGCCAGCTCTGCCAGCAGCTCGTCGTCGACGCCCGGCTCCGTCTCGAGCGTCGCGGCGATGCGCTGGTGCAGCCGCATGCGTCGCACCGACGGCAGTTCGGTGAGCAGCGACTGCCGAACGATCGCGTGGTTGAACCGGTAGTAACCGCCGGGCTCTTCGATGACGATGCCCGCCTTGCACGCTTCGTCGAACGCGTCGACGAGTTCCTCCCCGACTACCCGCTCGACCAACTCCACGGCGAACCGGCTGCCCACGACCGCGGCGGCGGCGAGTGCCTTGTTGGTCTCCGCGGGTAACCGGGTAAGCCGCCGACTGACGGCTTCACGAACTCCCTGCGGCAGCGTGCTTTCGTCCCAGCGGCCGCCACTCTCGTCCACATGGCGCAGGGCCTCGATGAGGAAGAACGGATTGCCGCCGGTGACCGAGGCCAATGCGCGGCCCAGCTCTTCGTCGTCGTAGCCGGCTTCGGCGACGTATGCGGTCACGTCGTCCTCGTCGAGGCCGCCGAGGCTGATGCGGATCGCGGTGCCGTCGCGGTGGAGGTCGGCGAGCATCGCGGCCAGCGGGTGGGAGCGGTCGAGATCGGTGCTGCGGTACGTGCCGACGATCTGCACGCGGGCGTGCTCACCGAACCGCAAAAGGTGGCGCAGGAGAAGCAGAGTGGGCTTGGCGGCCCAGTGAAGGTCGTCGAGAACGAGGACGACGGGAGCGCTCGAGGAGGCGACCTCCAGCAGCGCGACGACGGCGTCGAAAAGTGCGTAGCGTTCCGTGTCCGGGTCGGCGCGCGTCGGCGCGGCGAGGTCCGGCATGACGTCGGTCAGGCCCGGAACCAGCGCGAGCAGTGCTTCGACGCCACGCAGCCCCCGAAGCCGGGTGGCGCCGAGGGAGGGCACGAGCGCACGCAGGGCTTCGGCGAACGGCTGATAGGGCGCCCCGAGATCCTCGTCGCACCGGCCGTACAGCACGACGGCGCCTTGTTCGTAGGCCTGGCGGGACCATTCGCCAGCCAGCCGCGTCTTGCCGACACCGGGTTCGCCCGCGATCAGCGCTGCGCGGGTGCCGCCGACGAGCGCGGTCTGCCATGCGGACAGGAGTGTTTGCAGTTCCTGCCCGCGCCCGACGAACGGCCCGGCGCCAGTCAGCACCGCGGGCAAGGCTGGACGCTCGATGGGCGGCTCGGCCTCGGCTTCCTGCACACCCTCCTCGGCCATGAGCTGGAGCTCGAAGACGTGCTCCGGGCGTGCGAGGTTTTTCAGTTGGCGCATCCCGAGGTCGGCGAGTACGACGTCGTCGGACAGCGAGTCGATCACAAGCTCGGCGGTCGCGCCCGAACAGAGGATCTGGGCTCCTTCGGCCAGTGACCGCAGTCGGGCGGCGCGGTTGACCGCCCGGCCGAAGTAGTCGCCGTCGCGCAGCTCGGCCTCGCCGGTGTGCAGCGCGATGCGGATGCGAATGGCCTTTTGCAGTGCCCACGGCTCGTGGGTGATCGCGTCTTGCAGCTCGATCGCCGCGGCGGCGGCCGCAGAAGGTCGCTCGAACACGGAGAAGGTGGCGTCGCCCTCGCCGCGGGTCTTGATCAGCCGTCCTCCGCGGGATGTGACAACGTGTTCGACGAGCTCGTCGTGGCGGGCCAGTGCGACGGCCATCGCGTCGGCTTGCGCCTCCCACGCGGCGGTCGACCCCTCGATGTCGGTCAGCAGGAAGGTGACTGCGCGAGTGACGGCCGGAACCTCTTGTGCCACAGGCATATCCAGCGCGGCATCCTGGGTCACGATCGCAGTCTCGAGCCGGCGAAGATCCGGCCCCGGGTCGACCCCCAGCTCGTCGGCCAGCAGTGCGCGTGCTCGTTGGTACGCACCCAGAGCTTCACCCTGCCGGCCGGCGCGGTAGAGCGCGAGCATGAGCTGACCCCAGCGCCTTTCACGCAGCGGCGCGTCGGCAACGGCGGCCTCGAGTTCGCCGATGATCTCCGCCGCGCGGCCCGTCGCCAGTAGCGCATCGGCGCGGTCTTCCACCAGCGCCGCATGGCCCTCGATCCAGCGTGTCTTTTCGGACAGTCCCCGCCGGGTATCGGGCAGTTCGGGGAATCCGCGCCACAGGGTCAGCGCCTCCTCGAATCCGGCCACCGCGCGGCTGGTGTCGGTGGCAGCGCCGTCACGGCCCCGCTTGGCGGCCAGCTTGTAGCGCGACGCGTCGATCTCCGCCCCCCGCAGGGCCCATCCCGCCCCTTCGGTCACCACGACGCCCTCGCCGAGGGTGCGGCGCAGCGACGAGATGTGGGTCTGCAGAGCCTTGTCGGCGGTGCGCGGCGGGTTGTCGCCCCAGAGCAGCTCGACGAGCGTGTCGGCGGACACGACCGACCCACCGTGCAGCCCGAGCATCGTGAGGATGGCGCGCGGCTTCGCGCCCGGAATCATGACGGGCGCGCCGTCCTGCCGGACCTGGAGAGGCCCCAAAACCCCCAGCTCCACCGGCAAAATCGTAGTCACATCCTGATCGTCGGTGGGGCGATTCAACACACGGTCAAGATCGGGTAAAGGCGCATGCCCCTATGGCACGGCCATCGCGCCTAACGGTAGGCGTCGCTGCGCTTGGCGACGATGTAGACAAGAATTTCCTCGGCGTCGTCGTCGATGCTGTACACGATCCGGTATTGGCCGAATCGAACCCGCCAATCATTCGCACTGCCAACAAGCTTCTTCGCCCCTGCCGGACGGGCCTCATGAGACAAAGCGATGATCAGACGAAGTGCAGTTTCGAAATCTGCCCTCGGTAGTCGCTGAAGCTGCTTCAGAACATTGGGATGGAAGAGCACCCTCATGTGGCAGCGAATGCCGCCGCGTCGACGCCCAGTGCGTCGAGCATTTCGGTCAGAGTCATCGTGTCGAATCCGCTGGTGCGCAGCCGGCTCAGCCGCAACGCATCGGCAACGTCGGCATGTTCGTGAAGCCGCTCGTAATCGGCCATGCTGATGATGACGGCGACCTCTGTGCCGCTGTCGGTGACGATCGCTTCCTCTCCGGTCGCGGCCACCGTGCGCACCACCGCACCGAGGTTGTTACGAAGGTCGCGCAGGCTATGGGTACTCATGTGTACATATGTTACACGCATCGGGAGTCGATGGCAGGCTGTGTGAATGCAGTTGCCACAGCCGGACCCTGACCTCGCTTACCTGGCCGACGTGACGCCGTCGGTACTGGCAGCGATGGGGGTTTCCGGTTTCGACGGCCGAATCCCTTTGCCCGACAAGATCGCCGGTGCCTGCGTGCTGCTCATCGACGGCCTGGGCGCCGAACTGTTGGACACCTACGCCGCGGACGCTCCGGTGCTGGCCGAGCTGCGGGGCCGCACGCTGCAGGTCGGATTCCCGTCGACCACCGTGGCCGGCCTCGCGGCCGTCGGCACCGGCTGTCGCTCGGGCGAACACGGCATGGTGGGCCTGTCCTTTCGGCTGCCCGACGTCGGCGTCGTCAATGCGCTGCGGTGGCGGGGGTATCCGTCGGGACCCGATCTGCGCGACGCGCTCCCGCCCGAGCAGGTGCAGCCCACGCCCACGATGTTCGAGCGGGCGAAGACGTCAGGCATCGCGGTGAGCGTGGTCTCCGGCATGGAATTCGCCGGCTCCGGACTGACCCGCGCTGTGCTGCGCGGCGCCCGCTACATCGGCGTGCTCGGCATCGGCGACCTCGCCGCCTCCGTGCAGACCGTCATCGCCGACGGTGGGTTCTGTTACGGCTACCACGCCGACCTCGACCTGCTCGGGCATCTTTACGGACCGGGATCGGCGGCGTGGCGGATGGAACTGCGACAGGTGGACCGGCTGGTGGAGTCAGTTGTCGAAGGCCTACCGCCCGGCGGACTGCTCGCGGTGGTGGCCGACCACGGCATGGTCGCCGTCGACGACGTCGTCGACATCGACGAATGCGCGCCACTGCTCGACGGCGTGCAGGCTGTCGGCGGCGAGGCACGTGCCCGCCACGTGTACGTGGCCGAGGGCGCGCAGGACTCGGTGCTCGAGGCGTGGCGGGAGACCCTTGGGGAACGCGCCTGGGTCGTGTTGCGGGAACAAGCAATTGAGGTGGGCTGGTTCGGTGAGCGGATCCGTGACGAGGTTCGCGTGCGCATCGGCGATGTCGTCGCCGCGGCCCGCGGGACCGCGGCGCTTGTGCGGCGCGGCCTCGAGCCGCTGGAGTCTTCGCTGATCGGTCAGCATGGGTCGCTCACGACCGCCGAACAACGGGTTCCGCTGCTGCTGGCCTGCGGCTGAGACGGTTCGATGCGCACCGAACCGTCTGGGGGCCATGCTGGAGAGATGAGCCGAGAAATCGAAGCGGTGACGCAGGCCTGGGAGCAGGCGCTTGCGGCCCATGACGTGGATGCGCTGTTGGCGTGTTACGCGAGCGACGCGGTCCTCGAAAGCCCCGTCGCCGCGCACATCCTGGGCGGCCGTGGCGTGGTTCGCGGCCACGAGGAACTACGCCCGTTTCTGGCCGAAGTCGTCGCCCGCACGCCTGACGAGCGCCATTACCACCGTGAAGGATTCTTCACCGACGAGCGCCGCGCGACGTGGGAGTATCCGCGGCAGACGCCGGACGGCGAGCAAATGGATTTCGTCGAGGTGATGGAGATCGAGGACGGACTCATCACGGCGCACCGGGTGTACTGGGGCTGGCGTGGTGTGGAAATTCTGAACAAGGACCAGTACCACCGCGGGTAGTGGAAATCAGTAGAGCGGCGACCACGCGGACGTTCGCAACAGCCGGCTCTCCCACTGATCGCGGTACTTCAGTGCTTCGAACATGTACGTTCCCGGTCCGCGGTGCTCGGGCGGAATCTCGGTGGTCAACAAGCGGACGAGCGTCGCATAGTCGTCAGCCGGATGAATCTTCTGCCACAGCATGGCTTCTCGTCGCTTATGGCTGCCGTGCGCGACCTGGAAGCATGCCTGAATGTCGAGGATGCGCGAGGTCTTCGAGAGCGGTCGGTAATAGATCTCGTCCCACGAGCGGATGTAATCGTCCAGCGGCGCGGACGGCCAGCCGGTGTCCTCCATGAACATGCTCAGCTCGTGCGCCGCGCCGTCGATGGGGACGCTCGTCAGGTCCACCTCCTGAAGTGGCGACCAGTCGACCGGCAGCAGAATCTTGCCTGTCACCTCGTGACGCATCGTGTCGAGTTCGCGCATCCACGGCCGCAGGTCTCCGTCGTGCGCGCGGCGCGCCACGCGCTCCCATGCCGCGCCGTCGCGAACGCCGGTGATCGTGACGACGTTGTAGGACTTGCCCGAACCATGAGCGTGGTTGGCGTACCAGAGAAGTCGGGCGTCGTCCTGTTCGGCGAGTGTGGGCATCCACTCATCGCGGTAGGCGGCCTCGAAGTCGTCCTCACGCGCGCCGACGACTTGGTGGGTTTCGTGGAGGAACAGCATGGCTCAGGTCCCATCCACTATCAGCGCGGCCAGCCGACGCCGGTTCACCTTGCCGGTGTCGTTGTACGGGATCTGGTCGACGACCGCCAGCCGCTCGGGCAGCTTGAAGTACGCGATCAGCTCGCGGCAGTGCGAGCGCAGCTCTTCGAGCGTCACCGGAAGGCGAGTCACCACAGCGGCTCCCACGCGTTGGCCCATTTCGTCGTCGGCGATTCCGGCGACCGCCACATCGCTCACCGCGGGATGGCTGCGCAGTGCCTCCTCGACCTCGATCGGCCCGAACTTCTCTCCCCCGCGGTTGATGGTGTCTTTCAGCCGGCCACTCGGGTAGATGTAGCCGTCGGACTCCTGACGCGCGAGATCACCGGTCTGCAGCCAATCGTCGCTGACGTTCTGAGCGCTCTTCACCCACAACTCCCCGACCGTCCCCGGTGTGACCTCGACACCGGTGTCCGGATCGAGCACCTTGACTTCGACGCCCGCCAGCGGCCGCCCGACGGATCCCGCGCGGTCGGGATCATGGTGATCCTCCGGCGACAGCGTCGTGTACGCGCCCAAGGTCTCGGTCTGACCGAAGACGTTGGCGAACCCCACGTGCGGCATCGCCGCCATTGCCCTGCGCACCAACGCCGTCGGGGCGGCCGCGGCACCGTACGCGACCGCCACCAATGACGACAGGTCGGTGCCGGCAAAGTCGGGATGGTCGAGGATCCGCTGCAGCATCGTCGGCACGAGAAACGTCGACGTCACCCGATATCGCTGCACCAGTCGCAGCCACTCGCCGGCGTCGAAACGGTTGAGCACCACATAGGTGTTGCCGGCGTAGAGATTACCGAGCAGGCCGATGACGCCACCGACATGGAAGTACGGCACGGACATCATGCTGACCGTTGGCGCCGCATCGGCCCGGAAAGGTGTTGCCACTGCGGCGATCCGCGCAGTCAACCGCCCATGGGTGATGCCGATTGCCTTCGGGAGCCCCGTTGTGCCGCTGGTGAACAGAACGACTCCGTCTCGGTCGTCGACGTCGTCAGCCACCGGTGGCACGGGAAAGGCATTGTCGCTCAACGTGTCCGTTGCGCTCACCATCGCGGCGCATCCCGCATTCTCGGCGAGTGCGGCCCGCTCCGTCGGCGTCAACGCCGGGTTCATCAGTGCCGCCGCACCACCGATCCGCGCTGCGCCCAGCAACGTGGCGATCGACTGGCGGCTTGCGTAGTCGACGACGGCGACGCGCGCACCCGCTAATTCGTGGGCTGCGAGATGCGCGGCGCAGCGCTCGACGGCGACAGCGAGCGCGCCGTAGCTGATCGGTTCTCCGTCGATGACGAGCGCGACGCGCGCGGGGTCGCCGGCTGCGGCTGGGTCGATGAAAGTTGCGATGTTCATAGGCGGCTCACCATAACGGCGACCAGGCGGAGGTCCGCAGCAGTCGGCTCGCCCATCGGTCGCGCAGTTCCAGCGCATCGTGCATCCATGTCCCCGGGCCGCGCCGTTCGGGCGGAATCTCGTTCTGCAGCAGGGTGAGCAAAGCATTCGGATCGTGGATGCGCTGCATCAAAACCACCTCGCGGCGGATGTGGCTTCCGAGGGCAGGCCGGAAAGCGCCCTCGATCGTCAGCAACGGAGACGGCCGGTCGAGAGACTTGGAGTACACCTCGCCGCACCGGTCGATGTATTCGCCGAACTTGTCCTCATAAGGCCACATGGTGTCTTCCATGTAGAGGGTCAGCCCGTGCTCACGCCCGTCGACGGGGATGGTGTCGAGGTCGATGTGGCCAATCGGTGACCAATCCAGCGGCACAAGCAGTTTCGCGTCGACGTCATATCGCAGCTGGTCGAGTTCGCGCATCCAGTTGCGCAGGTCGCCGCGTTGGATTCGCGTCGCGAGGCGCTCCCAGGCCGCCCCGTCGCGCACAGCGGTGACGGTGACGACCGTATAGGCGGGGCCGCTGCCGTGGGGGTGGTTGCCGTACCAGAGCAATCGGGCGTCCTCGCCGGCGGCGAGAGTTCGCATCCAGCCGTCCCGGAACGCAGCCTCGAAGTCGTCTTCGGCGCGCCCGCGCACCTGGTGAACCTCGTGCATGAACAGCATGCCGAGACCTCCCACGCGCCGGTCGCCGTTCTGGACAGTAGTGCCGAGAATCTGGTTTGCTCACCAGGGTAACGGTCTTCCCCTGCAGAAAGTTCGGCCCATGGACACCTCCTCGGTCGACGAACTGCTCACCACCACGCGGGCAGTGCGCAAACGGCTCGACCTGACACGTCCAGTCAGTCGCGACGTCGTCCTCGACTGTGTCCGGCTGGCCATGCAGGCGCCCACCGCGAGCAACGCGCAGGACTGGCGCTGGATGGTGATCACCGACGCGGACAAGCGCGCCGCAATCGCCGAGATCTACCGCGGCATCGGTGCCGAATACCTTGCCCGGGCCGCCGCGACCGCGACCGATCCGCAGACGCAGCGCGTGTATCAGGGTGCGCTTAGCCTCGCTGAAACGCTGGCCGAGGTTCCCGTGCATGTCATTCCGTGCTTGACGCGGCGCATCGAGGGAACTGACCTGGTCACCGCCGCGTCGGCGTGGGCGTCGATCATCCCCGCCGGCTGGAGTTTCCTGCTTGCGCTGCGCTCGCGCGGTCTGGGATCGGTGTGGACGACGATGCATCTCGCCAAGGAGCGCGAAGTGGCCGATGTGCTGGGTATTCCGCAGACCGTGACGCAGGCTGCGTTGTTCCCGGTCGCGTACACGATCGGCACCGACTTCCGGCCGGCCGCGCGGCCGCCCGCGGAGACGATCACCTACTGGAACACCTGGGGAGACCGATGAGCGCTTGCGCGAAGAGGAGAGGATACAGAAGCTGATGCAGTCCTACACCGTGCGATTCCATGTTGACGCGCCGCCGGAAAAGGTGTGGCGCACGCTGCACCCGCCGGTGCCGCCGAACTCCCCGCGGCCGCGGGTGCTCAAGTGGCCCACCGGCAGCATGGAGATCCTGCACGAGGGCGACGAAGCCGGTGAGGGTCTGGTCCGAACTTGTGTGTTCGAAGTGCCCAGGTACCTGCTGTCGGGAGGCAAAGGGCGGTCGTTCGAGACGGTGACCGAGGGGAAGCTGCACAAGCTGTCGCGGTACGTGGCTATCGGCAAGCCGCTGTGGTCCCGCGCCGAGGGTTATCACGAACTCGAGGAACAGCCCGACGGCACCACGGTGCTGACCTTCCATGAGGACTACTGGGCGTACAACCCGGTGCTGCGTGTCCTGCTGGAACGCGCTGTGCACGCGGCGATCTCGCGCGACAACCTCGAGATCTACGAGCACGCGCTCGGCTATGCCGGTCGCGTCACGCGCCTGGATTAGGTTGTCGCGAGCGGACTCCAGGCGAAGAAGACATCATTGCGGCGGATCAAGCCGTCGTCGCCGACGATCACGACGCCAGTCGCTCCGGCTCATTGCCGCTCCACGCCGGGAGCCACCGATCGGTGAACTCCTTGCCTTCCGATTCGCACATTCCCTCGAAGGTGATCATCGACGCATCAATCCGATCAAGCCGACGCTCTAAAGACTGCATTCAACCTTCGCTTGAAAGCGGTGTCGAAGCGGCGGTACGTGCTGCGCAATTCGCGGCCCGGCCAGCGCTGCGGCAGCAGTTCGGCCGGCAACACCGGATCGAGCTGAAGATGGCGCACGACCGCGATCGACAGGGCGAACTGGTCGACTGCCGCGAGGCCGTCGTCGTCCATCGCCTCGATGAGCGCGCGGGCATCAGCCGCCCACGTGTCGAGCGCGAACAGTAAACGCATCGCGTCACCGGTGATGTCGGTCTGTGCGCCGTGGAAGTGCGTGCACTGCTGATCCAGCACGGCGCGTGACATCGGAAGTCGTTGCGGGTCAAGGTTGTCGGGTCGAATCCACACACCTTCGCGAAGCTCGCCCAGATGCAGTGCCGCGGCCGCTTTGCGCAGCTCGAGACGTTCGGCTGCGGTGCGACGCTCGAGCGACACGATCGCCAGTTCCCACGTCTTGTCCCACCGGCGCGACGCTGTGTCGTCGATCCTGGACGCCTCGTCGACGCGCTCGCGGCGCTCCAGCAATCTTCCGGTGAGTGCGTAGGTTCCGTCATCGCTGGTGAGTTCTCCGTCGGAAACCATGCGCCACAGGCACGTGCGGGCGGCCCCCGGGCTGATGCCGAAAAGCGATGCCATAGCGACCAGCTGCCCGACGGTCAGGTGCGGTTCGTCGGCGCCCAGCAACGCGGAGGCCAGTACCGAGCGCGCGCTGATGTCACGGAATCGTTGACGCGTGTCGCTCATGGTGTGATACTGACACACATGGGCCACGCGACCAAGCCTCTGGTTGTCGATGACGTAGAAGTGGTGCGGCGCATCCTCGCCCACATCGACGCCGGGACCACCGATGAAGGCCCGGCGTGGCGCGAACCCGTCGCGAACTACCTCGACGAGGGCCGGTTCGCCGACGAGGTGCGCCTCCTGCGTTCACTGCCGAGTGTGTACATCCCGTCGGCGGCGATCCCGAACCCGGGCGACTACGTCGAACGGATGGCTTTCGGCGTACCGCTGTTCGCTGTGCGTGGGCGTGACGGGGCTGCGCGGGTGTTTCGCAACGCCTGCCGGCACCGCGGAATGGCCGTCGTCGAGGGGTCGGGGTGTGCCCGGGCACTGGTGTGCCGCTACCACGGCTGGACGTACCGGCTCGACGGGTCGTTGTCTCATGTGCCGCACCCCGAGGCATTTCCGGATCTCGACACCTCCGTGCGGGGTCTGGTCGAAGTCGCCAGTGACGAGCTTGGCGGCCTGGTGGTGATCGGCCCGCTCGATTCGCCTCTTGATGCGACGGACACGCTGACCGACGGCAGCCCGTGGCGAGACAAGCTCCTGCCTGCGGAGCGGCTGGTATACGTCGAATCCAAGGTACGGGCCATCAACTGGAAGGTGATGGTGGAGCAGTTCTTGGAGGGCTACCACATCCGGTCGACCCACCAGAGCACGTTGTACCCGCTGCAGTACGACGACCTCAACGTGGTCGAGACATTCGGGCCGAACAGCCGAATCACATTCCCCTACCGCAACATTGAACGCTTGCGTGACCGGCCGGTGTCGGCGTGGAATATCGACCCGCGAGTGACCTACGTGTACCACCTGTTCCCCAACGCGGTGTTCGCCACGTTCCCCGACCTCGTGCTCGTCATCCTGATCGATCCCGTCGATATCGGGCACAGCAGAATCACGATCTACACGATGGTCAAGCCCGAAGTGGCAGAGCGTATCTCGTCTGCATCCCGTGACGGGGGCGAGCCCAAGAGTGGCAGCAATCTTCTCGCGCAGAGCGGCCGAGAGGACAATGAGATGTCCGCCGAGGTGCAACGCGGCCTGCATGCCGGTGCCAACGAGTTCGTGGAGTTCGGTACGCACGAAAGCGCGCTCGGCCACTTCCACGCCGCGCTTGACGAGCGTCTCAGCGCGCAAGCCATTCGCTGATAGCCGCCACCGCGTCGCGGAAGAAGATCTCGTACGGCCGGTCGGCGACGTAGCCGATGTGCGGAGTGGCCAGCACGTTGCCGAGGGTGCGCAACGGATGTTCGACGGGCAGCGGCTCGGTGTCGAACACGTCGAGTGCAGCTCCCCCGATCGACCGTGTCGTCAGAGCGTCAACTAGGGCCGCCTCGTCGACGATGGGTCCACGAGAAGTGTTGACCAGCAACGCCGTCGGCTTCATCATCGCGAGCTCCGCGGCTCCGACAAGATTCCACGACCGGTCGCCGAGCTTCAAGTGAACCGACAACACGTCCGCACCGCTGAACAATTCATCCTTCGTGACGCGCGTCGCGCCCACCCGGGCCGCGGCTTCCTCGGTGAGGTTCTGGCTCCAGGCGGTCACCTCCATGCCGAAGGCGAGGCCGATCCGGGCGACGCGCTTGCCGATGTGACCGAGGCCCAGCACGCCGAGAACCCGCCCGGAAAGTTCGCGGCCAACAGCGGTCTGCCAGCGGCCTTCTCGTACGGCGGTGCTCTCGGCTAGCAGGCTTCGCGACGCCGACAGGATCAGCGCCCACGTCAACTCGACGGTCGACGCGATGGTGCCGCCCGTCGTGCCGATGTGGACGCCGCGCTCCTCTGCGGCCGCCGTGTCGATGGATGCGTTGAACGGACCCGTCGAGGCGATCATCTTCAGCCGCGGCAGGCGCTCGAGAATCGATCGGGAAAGCGGTGTGCGTTCGCGCATCACCAACACCACGTCGAATCCGGCGAGCCGATCCACCAGCTGATCCGGGTCGGAGAGGTGGTCGTTGAACACCGTGATGTCGGCACGCTCGGTCACCGGGGTCCAGTCCGCCATCTCCAAGGCGACGTTCTGGTAGTCGTCCAAAATCGCGACCTTCAACTTCTCGGCGTTCAAGGATTCCCTCCACGCGCACAGACGGAGTCCATCTGGTGGACTCTACGGGTATGACTTCAAAAGAGCCGCGTCCGCCGTTTCCGCCGTTCGACCTAGAATCCGCCCTGACGAAAGTCCAAGCCGCCGAAGACGCGTGGAACACCCGCGACCCGCATCTGGTCAGCCTCGCCTACACCGCAGACTCCGTGTGGCGCAACCGGGACCTGTTCATCACCGGGCGTGACGAGATCGTCGCATTCCTCACCGCCAAGTGGGAGAAGGAGTTGGATTACGTTCTGCGCAAGAGCCTTTGGGGTTTCCGCGAAAACCGCATCGCTGTGCGGTTTCAGTACGAAAGCCATGACCGCGCCGGTCAGTGGTACCGCAGCTACGGCAACGAGCTGTGGGAATTCGACGACAGCGGCCTGATGCGCCGGCGCGAAGCCAGCATCAACGACGTCGCCATCGACGCGTCGCAGCGACGGTACTTCGGGCCGCGGTCAGCTGATGAGCGCGGGCAGGGACACGACATCCCGGTGCGTTAGCCGGGCGGTGCGGGGCTGCTTGTGGTGGTCGTGGTGGTTGTGGTCTCACCGGTCGGACTGGTGGTCGTGGTGGTCTCCGCCGGCGGCGTGGTCGTCGTCGTGGCCGGGCTGGTTTCCGTCGTGCCTGCAGTCGTGCCGGGCACCGGGACGACGCTGGTGATCGTCGTCGTCGCCGTTCCGGTCGAGGCGCTCGGGCTGATCACGCCGCAGGCGAATCGCGTACCCGAGTCGCTCGCGGCGACAGTGTCCCCACCTTGATGCAGGATCAGTGAGGTGCCGGAACGCAAGTCTTGTTCGGTGAACCCGTTGGTGGTCGTGACCAGCTTGCCGGAACCGTCGGAGCGCGCCTGCAGTGGCGACAAATCCCCGCTGGCCGGATTGCCGGTGTGATTCGGTGCCTGGTAGTGCTCTCCGGCGGAACTGAAGTCCCCGTCGCAGCGGCCCACCGCGTGCACGTGCAAGCCGTGGAACCCAGGGCTGAGGATGTGGCCGGCAACGGTTTCGACTGTCACGGTCGCGTAGCCGTTCGCAAAATCGAAGGTCGCGTTCGCCACAGCGCGGCCGTCAGTCGTTTTCAACTGGGTGGTGATCTGGCCGGGCGCGGCAGTAGGCGATGGTGACGACGTCGTCGTCGTTTTGTTGTTGTTGGACGATTCGTTGGTTGAACAGCCGCTGAGCATCGCGACGGGCACGACGAGCGCAGCGGTGATTGCGGTGACGGGCTTGAGCATTCGCTGGTATTACCCCGGTACGGTGTGATCCATGCCTAAAGCGCCGATTCACGAGATTCCGCTGACAACGCTCGACGACGAGCCACTGTCGCTCTCGCAATTCGCGGACCGCGCGGTGCTCGTCGTCAACGTCGCGTCCAAGTGCGGTCTCACGCCCCAATACGAAGGCCTCGAGAAGCTTGCTCGCGACTACGCCGACCGCGGGCTGACGGTCCTGGGCGTGCCGTGTAACCAGTTCATGGGACAAGAGCCTGGCAGCGCCGAGGAGATCAAGACGTTCTGCTCGAGCACCTACGGGGTGACGTTCCCCCTGCTGCAGAAGACAGAGGTCAACGGCTCGGGGCGGCATCCTCTGTATGCGGAACTGACCAAGGCCGCGGATGCCGACGGCGCGTCCGGGGACGTGCAGTGGAACTTCGAGAAGTTCCTCATTGCCCCGGGTGGGCAGATCGTCAACCGGTTCCGCCCGCGGACCGAGCCGGATGCGCCAGAGGTGGTCGCCGCAATCGAGGCGGTCCTGCCCCAATAAACTCGGGCCATGGTTTTCGCTATCGCCCGCCCCAAACTCGAGGGCAACATCGCCGTCGGCGAGGATCGTCGGATCGGATTCGCCGAGTTCGGCGCTCCGCAGGGCCGCGCCGTCTTCTGGCTACACGGCACCCCCGGCGCGCGTCGGCAGATTCCGACCGAGGCCCGCGTGTTTGCCGAGCAGGAGAACATCAGGCTGATCGGCCTCGACCGGCCGGGCATCGGGTCATCGACGCCATACCAGTACGAGACCGTCGCCAAATTCGCCGACGACATGCGTACGGTTGCCGACACGCTCGGCGTCGACAAGATGGCGATCGTCGGCCTGTCCGGTGGTGGCCCTTACACGCTCGCATGTGCGGCCAAGATGCCCGAGCGGGTCGTCGTCGCCGGGGTTGTTGGCGGTGTCGCGCCCGCGTGTGGCCCCGACCGCATCGGCGGCGGCCTGATGGCGCTGGGTTCGCGCGTGGCGCCGCTGCTCGAGGTGGCGGGAGCCCCGATCCGGCTAACGGCCTTGACGCTGGTGCGGCTGATCCGGCCGGTCGCCGAGCCGGCCGCCACTCTGTACGGCCTTGTGTCACCACCAGGTGACCGGCGATTGATGGCCCGCCCGGAGATCAAGGCGATGTTCCTCGACGACATCCTGAACGGCAGCCGCAAACAGCTCGCCGCGCCGTTCTACGACATCGTCGCCTTTGCTCGCGACTGGGGTTTCCGGCTCGACGAAGTCAAGGTGCCGGTTCGGTGGTGGCACGGCGACGCGGACCACATCATCCCGTACGCACACGGCGAGCACATCGTCGCTCGGCTGCCCGACGCCGAGCTGTACCCGATGCCCGGCGAGAGCCACCTCGGCGGACTCGGCCGCGCCGAGGAGATTCTGAAGACAATGCTCGAAGTTTGGGACCGCGAACAGCCGAGCTGATCTTGTCGGTGGGTTCGACTAGTATCGAATGTATGTTCGATTCAGTCCCATCGTCGCAGCTAGATACTTCCGCGGTGCGGACGACGCCGGTGTCGTGGCGGCGATTGGTGCGGCGGCGCGTGAGCAGAATGCCGGATGCGCGCGCCGGTTGCAGGCGATGGGCGAGCTGTATGCGCGTCGGGCGCCTGATGATGACGACGAGCGGCTCTGCTGGCTGATCGACGGGCATGAGAGCCTGACCGCAGAAGTGGCCGCCGAATTGAATATCAGTCGGGGCCGGGCGCGCGGCCAGGTGGGGTACGCCATTGCATTGCGCGAAAAGCTGCCGCGGTTATTGGCGGTGTTTTTGACCGGGGCTATCGATATGCGAATGGTGGTCGCGATCGTCAACGGTGCGGCGTTGGTCGAAGATCCGGAGTTGATGGGCAAGCTGGACGCAGCGCTGGCCAAGTCGGCGCCGAAGTGGATGCGGTTGTCGGGACCGAAGCTTCAGGAGCGGGTCGACTGGTGGGTGGACCGCATTGATCCTGAGGGACGGCGAGTCGCGCCTCATGAACCGCCGAGTCGTTATGTGGAGTTCTGGCCGTCGAATCCGGGACTGGCCGGAATGGAGGCGCAACTGCGCGCCACAGACGCGGCTGCGTTGGAGACGACGTTGAATGCCTTGGCCGACACGGTGTGTCCCAACGATCCGCGCCCGCGCGAGGTTCGGTGTGTCGATGCGTTGGGAGCGTTGGCCGCCCGTCTGACCGAGTTGCGTTGCGAGTGCGGCTCGAAGGATTGTGCCGCCGCGCAACGACCCAGCGGCACCAACGTCGTCGTGCATGTGGTGGCCGAACAACCCACCGTCGACGGGAGTGGGACGACGCCGGGATATCTTCCGGGCTACGGATCGTTGCCAGCCCCAATGGTTCACGACCTCAGCGGCACCGCTAAGTGCAAGCCGCTTTCGATTCCGGATCCGGGCGCGCCGGCGGGATCGGGTTATCGGCCGTCGGCTGCGCTGGCTGAGTTTGTTCGGGTGCGGGATCTGACATGCCGCTTTCCGGGCTGCGACAGACCAGCCGAGGTGTGCGACGTTGACCACACGGTGCCCTACCCGGCCGGTCCGACGCATCCGTCGAATCTGAAGCTGCTATGCCGTGCACATCATCTTTTGAAGACGTTCTGGACGGGCGTGGGCGGCTGGGGCGACCGGCAATTGAGTGACGGAACCGTGGTGTGGACGTCGCCGAGCGGGCGGACCTACACCACCAAACCCGGTGGGGCGCTGTTCTTCCCGCAATTGGCAAGCTCCACAGGCGAAATCGCGGCCCGGACGCTGATCACCGACCCGGTGAAGGACCGCGGGGTAATGATGCCTCGCCGCAAACGCACCCGCCAACAGGACCGCAAAGACCGCGTCGCCGCCGAACGCCGCATCAACGCGGAACGCATTGCCGACGAGCGACGAAGACGGGAAGAGTGGCTCGCTGCCACCTACGAGCCGCCACCGTTCTAGCTACGCGGGGGCGAGCACGCGATTTCTGGCGACCCAGTCGTCAATATGGCGCATCGTGACGGGTAGCGCGTCCCCGAAAAAGACGAGATGGTCGGCGCGCGGGATCTCGACAAAGGTGCTGTTCTGATACCGCGCTGCTGTCTTGGGCGGTACCGCTGGCGGCACGAAACGGTCGTATTCGGCCCGGATCACGAGCACCGGCGTCGTGACTGCAGCGAACGTGACAGAGGTGGCTTTGCCCCGGTCGAGAGACGGGCAGAGTACCTCGCTTAAGGCGCGCCCCGATTCACAGACCAATCCAGCAAGCGCCTCGCGGGCGTCCTCATCGGTCTGGGCGTTGGCTATCCACCGCCGCCACTGCTGCCACGTCGGGGGATGCACAGGTTTGGTCCATGGTCGCCACTGCCGATAGTGCCTACCGAGAACGCCCCCGTTGCTGCGCAACGTCGTTGGGGTCACGGCGAGAATCCCTGCCGCACGCGCCGGACAGGCGACAACGACGCCTGCATGACGGGTGCGTGCCGCGACCAGCTGCGCCAGCAGACCGCCCAATGAGAGACCCACAATAAGCGGTGGCGAAGCCAATGAGTCGATGAGCGCGACCAGGTCATCGGTGTAATCACGCATGCTCAGCCCCGCGATCATGGCGGCACCTTCCTGCGCAGGAAGCTCATGATGGCGAAGTGTCGGCGTGTGCACGGTGTAGCCGCGCTCTTCGAACGCCGCCCGTGCGGGACCCCATGTGTCGCCGCGGCCCCATGCGCCGTGGATCAGAACGACGTGCTTGGTGTCGGCCATGAAGGTAAGAATGACACTCCACGGGCCCGTTCTAGCGCAGTTCGATCAGTATCCGGCGCAGCATGTGCATCGCGACGGTGGTCGAACGGTCTCGGATGTCGGATCGGTTGCCCGGCAACAGAACTGTGCGTGTCTGTGTGCGCCCGTCGGCAAGCTTGATCGAGAAGCAGACGGTACCGACGGGCTTGTCGTCGGTCCCGCCGCCGGGACCCGCGATGCCGGTGGTCGCGATCGCGGTGTCCGCCTCGAAGCGACGCAGCGCGCCGTCGGCCATCGCCTCCGCGACCGGCTCCGACACCGCGCCGTGTTGCTCGATCAGCTTCGGGTCGACGCCAAGCAGATTCGCCTTTGCGTCATTCGAATACGCGACCACGCCACCGTTGACGTACGCCGACGAACCAGGCCGATCCGTCAGTCGCACTGCCACCAACCCGGCCGTGCACGACTCGGCGGTCGCCAATCGACGCCCCGAAAGCAGTTCGGCGACTTGATCATCGATGCTCGAGCCGTCCTCGGAGAAGATCTCCCGGCCGTGGCGCTCGCGCAGAACATCCACCACCTGCCGATACACGTCGGCGGCGTCTGGCTCATACCGCGTCACCATCTCGACCTCGCCGCGCCGCAGACACGTAGTGATCTCCAGGCGGTCGAACCCGGGAATCGACGATTCCGCATCCCGCAATGTGTCGGCCAGACCGGACTCGGGCAGCCCGAACATCAGCACGGTGTCCTGCCGGTACTCGGTGCGGCCGGCGATGGCCTCCTGTACCGCCTCGGTCTGAATCGCGGTGCGCCACATTGGCTGCAGCTCCCGCGGCGGGCCCGGCAGCACCACGACGGTCGGCGTGCCCTGCACGACGACGCCGGGTGCGGTGCCGACCGGGTCGATCAGTAGCGAACCGGCCGGCACCATCGCCTGCTTGCGATTCGCCGCGCGCACCGCGTCGAAATCCACGCCGGAAAACCGCGACATCAAGTTCCGCAGAATCGCGGCGATCTTCGCCTCCATCTCCGCGTCCAGTACCAGCTCGCGGCCGCAGAACCGGGCCACGGTCTCGACGGTCAGATCGTCGGCGGTCGGCCCCAACCCGCCGCTCGTGACGATCAGGTCCACACCCTGGTCGGCCAGAAACCGCAACTGCGCGGCCATGTCGTCGGGCCGGTCACCGCAGATAGTGATGTGCGCAAGTTCGACCCCGAGTTCTAAGAGCCGGTCCGCGATCCATGGGCCATTGCGGTCCTGCACGCGTCCCGTCAGAACCTCGGTCCCAGTGACGACGATGCCTGCGCGTGCGCTCACCGGACTGACACTATAGGTCTGTGATCGACATCGAAGTACTGCAGACTGACATCACTAAACTCGACGTGGACGCGATCACCAACGCGGCCAACACCGAACTGCGGCACGGCGGCGGTGTGGCCGCGGCTATCGCCAAGGCGGGCGGCCCGCAGTTGCAGCGCGAGTCGAACGAGAAAGCTCCGATCGGGCTGGGCGAGGCGGTGGAAACCACGGCCGGCGACATGTCGGCGCGCTACGTAATCCACGCGGCGACAATGGAACTCGGCGGGCCGACGTCGGCTGAGATCATCGAGCGCGCGACGCGGTCGACGTTGCGTAAGGCCGATGAGCTCGGTTGCCGCTCCCTTGCGCTGGTCGCGTTCGGTACCGGCGTCGGGGGGTTTTCGCTCGACGACGCGGCCCGGCTGATGGTCGACGCCGTTCGCGAGCATGACCCGCGCACGCTCGAACGCGTCGTGTTCGCGGTGCACGGTGACGCCGCCGAGCAGGCGTTCCGGCAAGCTACCCGTACAGATCCTCGAACCGCTTGATGGAGCGCTCGATGTCGCCTCTGACTGCGCGCGCCGCGGCCGCTCCGATGGGCCCGAACAACGGCTTGCCCCCCAAGTCGATTCGTACGCTGAACGCACACCCGGACGATGTGGGGGCGACGGTCATCGTCAACGCGTATTTCGTGCCACCAACACCGTTGCCGGTGATCTCGAGCAGCTCGGGCGGATCGAGCTTCTGCACCGTCCACGTCACGCGGTTGCGCAAACCCTTGGCCCCGGCGACCCCGATCACTTGCGTACCGACGGTCAGCTCGTCGGGCAGCTCGCTGCGCCACCCCTCATGCATCACCAACCAGTCGCCCAGTTCGGACAGATTCGCCGCATGCTCCCACGCTTGCTGTGGACTCAGCGACAGGTCGCGCGACAGCTCGAGTTTGGCCACTCGCCGATGCTAACGGGTGTGGCTTGATGCAGACGTTTCTGCCGTATAGCGGATTTCGCTACAGCGCCGAGATTCTCGACCCGCGGCGACTCGGCAAGCAGCGAGTGGAAGCGATCCAGATCCTGCGCGCCCTCACTGTCGCCGGTTACGGCTGGCGACACCATCCCGCTGCCGCGATGTGGGCGGGCTACGAAGAGGCCCTCGTCCGGTACGGCCTCGACGTGTGCTCGGTATGGTGCGAGCGCGGTCACGCCGACACGTGTGCCGCGACGCTCGAGAGTGACCTGCGCAGCGGCACCGGACTCGCGGA
This sequence comes from Mycobacterium sp., assembly GCA_036558625.1. Classification (GTDB taxonomy): domain Bacteria; phylum Actinomycetota; class Actinomycetes; order Mycobacteriales; family Mycobacteriaceae; genus Mycobacterium. The sequence goes on from DATBFF010000043.1 coordinate 99,523, forward strand.
CGTCCGCCCGCAGGCCGAATTGGCCAAGGCCGGTGAGTTGCCGCCGTGGCTCGGTGACGCCGAGTTTCACCGCGGCCACCAGTCCGCACTGGTCCGCAAGGACCCGGACCACTACAGAACGTTCTTTCCCGACGTGCCCGACGACCTGCCGTACGTATGGCCTACCTCGGATCGCGGCCGACGAATACCGCTGTGAATCCAGGCGGGCGTCAGAACTGCTTGTGCGGAACGTCGGCCACCAGACCGCCGTCCATCACGAACTCGGCTCCGGTGGCGAACGACGACTCGTCGCTTGCCAAGAACAACACGAACGTCGCCACCTCGTCGGGCGTGCCCGGCCGGCCCATCGGCGCCATCACCATGTCCTCGGGCAGGTGCTTGGTCATCGGTGTGCGGATGAAGCCGGGGTGAATCGAGTTGACCCGGATCTTCTGCGGCGCCAACTCCAGCGCCGCTGACTTGGTGAGCCCACGCACGCCCCACTTGGACGCGACGTAGCCGTGCACCCACGCGGCACCGCGCAGTCCCTCGATCGACGAGATGTTGATGATCGAGCCGCCGCCCGCCTCCGTCATCGGATCGATGACCGCCTGCATCCCGATGAACGTGCCGGTGAGGTTCACGTCGAGAACCTGCTGCCACTTCTTCAGGTCGTGCGTCTTCAGCGGCCCGAGAGCGACGGTGCCGGCGTTGTTCACCAGCACATTGAGTTTGCCGAATTCGTCGACCGCGGTGGCTACGGCCGACTGCCACTGGTCGGGCTGGGTGACGTCGAGATGGACGTAGCGCGCCGCCTCGCCGAGGTCGTCGGCGAGTGCCTTGCCCTCGTCGTCGAGAATGTCGCCGAGCACGACCTTGGCGCCCTCAGCGACGAGCATGCGCGCGTGCGCCTCGCCCATGCCGCGCGCCCCGCCGCTGATCAGTGCAACTTTTCCGTCCACGCGTCCCATGACCGGTCACGCTACCGGACCGGTGAACAGCGGCAGATCCAGCGTCGTCCGGATGCCCGGCGCCGCCGCCACCGCCGCGGGGATCGCGTTGACGATCCGTCCCGCCGCGGCGACGATCGCCGAGTGGTTGTGGTCGCCCTTGCTGCTCGACGGGCAGATGTCGACCTTGTACGACGGTTCGCCGGTGATCTCGACCCGGTACGAGCCGCCGGGCTGCGCGGGCTGCGGCCAGTCGGGGCGCAGGTCTTCGCGCAGCCGCGTGACGTGTTCGACGACGATGGCCGGCTTACCGCCGACCATGCCCCGGATCTCGAACCGCAGCGCGGCGACACTGCCCTTGGGCACGTGCCCCGCGGCGATGTCGAAAGCCTCCGGCGCCGGCTCGCGTTCACAGGAGTCGGTGATCTCTTCGATGGTGATGCCCAGGCCGGCCGCCAGCTGCCGGATGCCGCATCCCCACGCGATGCTGAGCACGCCGGGCTGGAACAGGATCGGCGTCTCGTCGAGCGGTCTGCCGAAACCCATCACGTCGAACATCACGGTCGTGCCGTCGTAGGTCGCATAGTCCGCTATCTCCATGCAGCGCACTTGCTCGATCCGCTGGCACGTGCTCGCAAAAGCCAGCGGGATCAGATCCGTGATGAAGCCGGGATCGACGCCGCTGACGAAGAGACTCGAATTACCTTGCTGCGCAGCTTCTTCCAATGGCAGGATGTATTGCTCCGGCAGCACATGCCACGGGTATTGCAGTACCACCGGCGAGGAGCCGACGACATTGATGCCGGCGGCCAGGATGCGTTTGCAGTCGTCCATGGCCTGCGGCAGCCGGTTGTCGCCCATCGCGCAGTACATGGCGCAGTCGGGGTTGCTGGCGAACACCGCGTCGAGTCCCTTGGTAGCAGTGATTCCGGTGGAGATGTCGAGCCCGGCGAGCTCGCCGGCGTCTTTGCCCACCTTGGCGTCCGACGACACGCACACGGCGGTCAGCTCGAAGGCCGGATTGGTCAAGATTCCCGCGAGTGCCAGACGTCCCACGTTGCCAGTACCGATGTGCGCCACACGGATAACCATGCGCTGAGTGTGTCAGACTGCGAAATATGCTCGCAGACATCGCCGCGAGTGCGGCCGGACCGCGGGTCGGGGCGTTCTTCGACCTTGACGGCACGCTGGTGTCCGGCTTCACCGCGACCGCCCATGCCGGCGACCGGATCAGGCGGCGGCAGGCCAGCATCGGCGAGATGCTCGGAGTGCTCGAGGCGTCGCTGCGGTACCGGTTTGGTCGCATGCAGTTCGCGCGTCTTCTGGATAGGGCCGCCGGCTACTTGCGCGGTGAATCGATCAGCGAGCTCGACGAACTCGGCGAGCAGTTGTTCGGCCGCCACATCGAGTCCCGTGTCTACCCGCACATGCGGGAGATCGTGCGCGCACACCAGGACCGCGGCCACTGCGTGGTTTTGAGCTCGTCGGCGATGACCATCCATGCCGAACCAGTCGCCCGCTACCTCGGAATCACCGAAGTGGTGTGCAACCGCTTCGAACTCGACGACGCCGGACGGCTGACCGGCTTCATCGTGAGGCCGATCATCTGGGGGCAACGCAAGGCAGCCGCAGTGCAGCAGCTATGTGTCGCGAAAGACATTGACCTGCAGAGCAGTTACTTCTACGCCGACGGTGACGAGGACGTGGCGCTGATGTCGCTGGTGGGGTATCCCCGCCCGGTCAACCCGCGGCCGAAGCTGGCGGCCAAGGCGGCCGAGCGGGGTTGGCCCGTGCTGCGCGTCACCGGTCCCGCCGGCCGTGGTCGCTGGGCGGCGCTCACCCGCTTGGTGCGGTGACGCTTCTCGTCGCCGCCTGCGGCGGTTTCCTGCTGGCGGTGCTGTGGATGGATCTGATGTTCGATACGCAGGCGCTCGCACAGCGGAATTCGGCTCAGGAGCTGCCCGACGAGACGCTGACATCGATCGCGGGGTACTACCGTCGCGCGACGACCACGTCGCGGCCGATGAGTGCACTGATTGCGACCGTGATGGCGGTTCTTCTGGGTGCGTTGGCTTTTCGCTTGGCGTCCGGGCACTACGCGGTCTGGCTTGTGGTCGCCTTGGCCGTTCTTGCCATCGTGCCGATATTCGTGGCGTTGATCCGCACGGTGCCCAACGCTGTGCGGCTCGGCAGGCGTTCGGACACAGCCACGGCTCAGACCCGCCTCGCGCGGGAGATTCTTGGTGACCACCTGCTGTGCTTCGCCATGATGCTGGCGTTCGTCGTGCTGCTACTTTCGACCTCGTGACGACCACACTGCAGGACCCGAAGGTCGCGAGCGCTCTCGATCGGATGTACGGCGAGGCCGCCGAGCAGACGGCCGCGCTGCGGGAACGGGCGGGCTCGCTGATTCAGCCATCGGCGAGCGCCCAAGACCGCGCTGACGCGCTCAGCGACTTCTACCTACCGGTCACCCCGGTGGCCGGGCGGCTGCTGTACTCGCTCGTGCGCGCCGCCCGTCCCGGCATGATCGTCGAATTCGGTATGTCACTGGGTATTTCGGCAATCCACCTGGCAGCCGCGGTCCGCGACAACGGCAGCGGGCGCGTCGTCACGACCGAACTCAGCGCCGCGAAGGTGAGTGCCGCGAAGAAGACGTTCGCCGAGACCGGGCTGGACGACCTGATCACGGTGCTCGAAGGCGACGCGCTGACGACACTGGCGGACCTCGACGGGCCAGTGGATTTCGTGCTCCTCGACGGGTGGAAGGAGTTTTACCTGCCGGTGGCGAAGCTGCTGCAACCGCGGCTGTCGTCCGGGGCGCTGATCGTCGCCGACAACACCGACATGGACGACACCAGGCCGTACCTGGATCACGTCCGCGACCCGGACAACGGCTACGTGAGCGTCAACTTCCTCGCCCGCGATGCCGACAGCATGGAAATCAGCTGCCGCGCAACGGTTTAGCTGAACTGCACCGGGCGGCGATGCGCCCACGGCGCGGCCTGCTCGAGTTGACGCGCCAGTTGCAGCAGCAGCCTCTCGCCGCTCAGTGCTGCGACGAACTGCACCCCCATCGGCAGTCCTTCGGCGGTCCAGTGCAGAGGCAAGCTGATGGCCGGCCGGCCGGTGATGTTGGCCAACTGGGTGTATGGCACCCAGCCGAGGTTGCGGGAGACGACGTCGTCGGCGATGCCGGTCAGTTGCAGAATCCTGGTCGTCCGCGTGCGCAGAATCCCTTCCGACGCGGCGCGCAGCACCGCCGGAAGGTCCAGCGACCCGATCCGGATCGGTGGTTCGCCCAGCGTCGGCGTCATCAACAGATCGTGTTCGGCGTGCATCTGCGCGACCGCGGCGATGTAGTCATGCCGGCGTTCCTGGGCAGCCTGAAGGTCGATGCCGCTGACGGCGCGTCCCAATGCGGCCATCAGCCGGGTGTCCTGCTCGAAGCCGTCGTCCTTGGCGCCGGTGTCGCGTTTGATCCGGTCGACCTCGATCGCCCGGCTGACGAACCAGACGGTCAGGAAGTCGCGGGCGAGCTGCTGGTCGTCCCAAGCGGGTGACACCTCCTCGACCTCATGGCCGAGGTCGGTGAGCAGCTGCGCCGCGGACTCGACCGCACGGGTCGCTTCGGGGTGGGCCGTCCCACGGATGGCCGAGTAGGTGGTGAAGCCGATCCGGAGCCGCTTCGGTGCGCGGTCGAGATCCTCGCGAAAAGGCTTGGCGGGCAAGGCCGGTGCGAAGGCGGAGACCGAATCCGGGCCGGCCAGAACGTCGAGCATCGCGGCCGTGTCGCGCACTGTACGCGAGATCACCCCGTCGGTGGCTTGCCCGTTGAGCGGGTCGCTGGAGTTCGGGCCCGCCGGGATCAAGCCGCGGCCCGCCTTCAACCCGACGAGGCCCGTACACCCGGCGGGAATGCGGATCGAGCCGCCACCGTCGCTTGCGCCGGCCACCGGCACGATGCCCGCAGCCACCGCGGCGGCCGCGCCGCCCGACGAGCCGCCCGGGGTGCGGTTCAGATCCCACGGATTGCGTGTCGGCCCGAACAGATCCGGCTCGGTGACGCCCTTGGACCCGAATTCGGGCGTGTTCGTCTTACCGAATATGACGAGTCCGGCGTCGAGCCAGCGCTGCACCACGGTGCTGGTCTCGAACACGGTCCGCTGCGCCAACGCGCGGCAGCCGTCCGTCGTCTTCGTCCCGGCCAGGTCCTGGTGCAGGTCCTTGATCAGAAACGGCACACCGGCAAAGGGCCCACTCAGCTCACCGTCGGCCCGTTGCTCGGCGCGCTGGTCGAGGCGGGCGCAGATCGCGTTGACCTTCGGGTTGACCCTGTCGGCACGACCCTGCGCGATCCGCAGCAACTCCGTGGCACTGGTCTCCCCCGAACCGACCAGTTCACCCAGCCCGAGTCCGTCGTGCTCCAGATACGTCTGCTCGTCCATCCTCGCAACGTAACGCAGCCGCTTGCCTGGTCGGTAAGGGCAAGCGGCTGCGCTGACTTAGCGCGTCAGGGAAGCGCGGAGAACGGGTTGAGTCCCGGCGGCAGCCCAGGGCTTGCCGGCGTCGCCGGCGTCGCGGCAGGCGGCGTCATCGGTCCCGTCGACATCGGCGCCTGGATCGACGGAATCGACGAGGGATTGGTGCCGATGCCCGGGATCTCCTGAGCGATCGCGGCGATGTTGCCCGGCAGCGGCAGCTGGTTCAGCAGCGGCACCGACGAGGGTGTGCTGGCCGGCGCAGCGCCCGGCACGGTGCCCACCGCGCTGGTCATCGGAGCGGTTTGCGGCAGTCCCGGCGGCGTTGGCAGGTTGATCGACGCGCTGGCGGTCGGCGGCGGCGTGGCGGGGGCGGCCGACTGCGGCGAAAATATCGTCGTGGCCGTTTGGAGCAGTTGCTGCGCCATTGCGGGAGCGTTGGCGAGCTGCTGGATCAGGTCGCCTCCTGGAATCCCGGGAGCTGCCGGCGCTGCGGGCTCGGCTCCGGCGGTCGGGCTGAACGCAAGGAACGCGGTCAGCGCGCCTCCTGCAACAGCCCCAAGTGTGGCAATGCGAATGCCGATCCGTGACATGGTGTCCTCATCCCGTTGGCGTCTAGGTCAGCCCGAAGGTATGAGTGTGACTGAAGTTACTCAAGTGACGCGTGCGCGCCTTACCGAACCGATATAAACCAGAAGCACGACGGTTATAGTGGCTACTAAACTAGAACACGTTTCAGTTCGGTGTTCGCTTCCCTAGGAGCAGGTAATGCACACGGCCATCTGTGACCAACTCGGCATCGAGTTCCCGATCTTCGCCTTCACCCACTGCCGCGACGTCGTCGTCGCGGTGAGCAAAGCCGGTGGCTTCGGCGTGCTGGGCGCAGTCGGCTTCACGCCGGAACAGCTTGAGATTGAACTGAATTGGATCGACGAGAACATCGGCGACCATCCCTACGGCGTGGACATCGTGATCCCGAACAAGTACGAGGGCATGGATTCCAACCTCTCCGCGGACGAGCTCACCAAGACTCTGCAGTCGATGGTCCCGCAGGAGCACCTGGACTTCGCGAAGAAGATCCTCGCCGACCACGGCGTGCCGGTGGAAGACAGCGACCAGGACGCGTTGCAACTGCTCGGCTGGACCGAAGCCACCGCGACTCCGCAGGTCGAAATCGCGCTGCGGCACCCGAAGATGACGCTCATCGCCAACGCGCTGGGCACACCGCCGCCCGACATGATCAAGCACATCCACGACGAAGGCCGCGCGGTGGCCGCGCTGTGCGGCTCGCCGTCGCAGGCCCGCAAGCACGCCGACGCCGGCGTCGACATCATCATCGCGCAGGGCGGAGAGGCCGGCGGCCACTGCGGGGAGGTCGGCTCCATCGTGCTGTGGCCGCAGGTCATCAAGGAAGTCGCGCCGGTGCCCGTGCTCGCCGCAGGCGGTATCGGCAGCGGCCGGCAGATCGCCGCCGCGTTGGCCCTCGGCGCCCAAGGGGCCTGGACCGGCTCGCAGTGGCTGATGGTCGAGGAGGCCGAGAACACGCCGGTGCAGCAGGCCGCGTACGCCAAAGCCACCAGCCGCGACACCGTCCGCAGCCGGTCGTTCACCGGAAAGCCCGCCAGGATGCTGCGCAACGACTGGACCGAGGCCTGGGAGACTCCCGGTAATCCAGAGCCGCTCGGAATGCCGTTGCAGTACATGGTGTCCGGGATGGCGGTGAAAGCAACCCACAAGTACCCGAACGAGACGGTCGACGTCGCGTTCAACCCGGTCGGCCAGGTGGTCGGCCAGTTCGCCAAGGTGGAGAAGACCTCGACCGTGATCGAGCGCTGGGTGCAGGAGTACTTGGAGGCGACCAACACGCTGAACGAGCTCAACGAAGCGGCCTCCGTCTAGCGAAGGCCCGTCCCCCGCCGAAATTGCACCCATGGCTGTGGGAACGCCGAAGTAACGACCCTGCACTCAATTTCGGCGTGTCGGCGGCCACCGATACGGCATGATGAGCCCGATGAGGCGACGCTTTTGGGGCTTTTGGGCGGTTCTGCTGGCGGTGACGGCGACCCCGGCAGCGATGGTCGTCATCGACACCCCGACCGCAGCCGCCGACGTGTGCGCAAGCGTCGGCAGGCGCGTTTCGGTCGGCGGCTGCGCCAACCTCGCCGACACGATTGCCGACTGGGTGCCGCCGCCGTCCTACTACGCCCCGATGCCCGGCGACGAACCGCCGCCCGAGGCCGCGCCGCCTCCCCCGCCGCCCCCTCCTCCCGCGCCGAATGTCAGCGTCTGCGCGAACGTGGGCCGGCGGATCAACGTCAGCGGCTGCATATAAGTAGCCGCGTCGCCAGCGTCAATTCGTAGTGGCTTCGTAACCGAACTCGACATGCGGGCGCGGTATGCAGGAAACGTGTCCCGATCGCGATATCTGGCGGTGCCGCAGCTTGTGACGCTGACGGCCCTCGTTGCGATGTCGGCTGTCGTCGCAGTGATTCCCACGGCCGGCGCGCAGCCGCCAAGCCCGCGGTGCGACGCGCCGTTGCGTGACGTGGCGGTTGCGCGCACCGCTGCCTCGGTGGTGGCGATCTGCGCCGACCCGAACGGGGGCTATGAGTATCGGGGCGTTCGGCTGAGTGACGGCGCCACACTGAACCTTCCGGCCGAACACCTCGACGGCCGTGATTACGTCGCCCGCAACAACGGGATCAGCTACCAGATCGGCACGAAGCAACTCGTCATCATCGCGGGCGACAAGCTGATTCGTCGCGAGAACGTGCTGGAGTACCACGAGCCTCAGTCGTACCAGGCGGAGCTTCCGCCGGGGTCCGGATGATCGACCACCAGTAGTCCTCGGGTATCTCGCGGCCGCTGCGCAACACCATCGCCAACCCGGTCGCCATCGCGATGCCCAACAGACCCAGCCACAGCCCCGCGAGCGCGATCAGTACCCACAGCACGTCGGTGACCGTCGGCCATGGCGAGACCAGTGCGAGCACCGGCGCGAAGAAGAATCCGGTACCCACATACCACGCAGAACCCGTACGGTCCGACACCATGACGAACCGCAGCCAGCGCGGGATCGGAGGCTTGGCTGTCATGTCAGCGTGCATGACTTCAGCGTGCCTCGCCGTAGGTAGCGCATGCAATTACCTCAGAGGTAGTGGCGCCGCAGACACCGGCGGCGCGAGACTGAAGCCGTGTCGCAACCACGGTTCGGTGATGTCGTGCGTGACTGGCGGCAGCGGCGCCGGATGAGCCAACTCGATCTCGCTCTGGCGGCCGACGTCTCGTCGAGACACGTCAGCTTCATGGAGACGGGCCGCTCCGCCCCGAGCCGGGCGATGGTGTTACGTCTCGCCGACGCGCTCGACGTTCCGCTCCGCGAACAGAACCACCTGCTCCTCGCCGCGGGCCTTGCGCCGGCATTCGCCGAGCGATCGCTCGACGACACGGACATGGCAGCGGTACGCGCCGGCGTCGAGCAGGTCCTTGCCGCCTATGAACCGTTCCCCTGCCTGGCGGTCGACCGGGGCTGGCAGGTGCTGCGGGTCAACGCCGGTGCGGGGATTCTGCTCGACGGTGTGGCGCCGCATCTGCTCGAGGAACCCAACGCGCTGCGCATCTCGTTGCATCCGGACGGGCTGGCTCCGCGGATCCGCAACCTGGCGCAGTGGCGCCACCATGTCGTGGGGCGCCTGCGGCGCGAGGTCGCGGGCAGCGGTTCTGAGCAGCTGACGGCGCTGCTCGCCGAGATCGAGTCCTACCCCGGCGGTTTCGAGAAGACCCGAGATCTGGGCGGCGTGGCCGTGCCCCTGCAGCTCGCCACGACCGCCGGGCGTCTGCTGACGTTCCTGAGCACGGTCACCACATTCGGCACCGCACTGGACTTGACCGCAGCCGAGCTGAGCGTCGAGGCATTCTTGCCCGCCGACTCCGAGACCGCAGCCGCATTGCGGTGACAGAACGACGGTTTGTGGTGTAGCAAAGGGGGCATGGCGACACCGAACCTCCCGCCCGGATTCGACTTCACCGATCCCGACATCTACGCCGAGCGCCTGCCGATCGACGAACTCGCCGAGATGCGCCGCTCGGCACCGATCTGGTGGAACGAGCAGCCGATGGGCGTCGGCGGTTTCGACGACGGTGGCTACTGGGTGGTGACCAAGCACAAAGACGTCAAGGAGGTGTCGCTGCGCAGCGACGTGTTCTCCAGCCTGGAGAAGACCGCCCTGCCGCGTTACCAGGACGGCACCGTCGGCGAGCAGATCGACCGCGGCAAGTTCGTCCTGCTGAACATGGATGCGCCGCACCACACGCACCTGCGCAAGATCATCTCGCGCGCGTTCACCCCCCGGTCGGTCGAACGGCTGCGCGACGATCTGCGCGAGCGCGCGCGAAACATCGTGAAACTCGCCGCCGCAGAAGGATCCGGCGACTTCGTCGAGCAGGTGTCCTGTGAACTGCCGCTGCAGGCGATCGCCGGGCTGATGGGCGTGCCCCAGGAAGACCGCATGAAGCTGTTCCACTGGTCCAACCAGATGGTCGGTGACATGGATCCGGAGTTCGCCGACAACGATGCGATGACCGCGTCCATGGAACTGATCATGTACGGGATGAAGCTGGCCGCGGAGCGGGCCGACAAACCCGGCGAGGATCTCGTCACCAAGCTGGTCCAGGCCGACGTCGAGGGGCACAAGCTCTCCGACGACGAGCTCGGGTTCTTCGTCATCCTGCTGGCGGTCGCCGGCAACGAGACCACTCGTAACTCGATCACCCAGGGCATGATGGCCTTCACCGACTTCCCGGATCAGTGGGAGCTGTTCAAGAAGGAACGCCCGGCGACCGCCGCCGACGAAATCGTGCGGTGGGCAACCCCGGTCACGTCGTTCCAGCGGACCGCGCTTGAGGACACCGAGCTCGCCGGTGTGTCGATCAAGAAGGGCCAGCGGGTGGTGATGTTCTACCGCTCGGCCAACTTCGACGAGGACGTCTTCGAGGACCCGTTCACGTTCAACATCCTGCGAGACCCCAACCCACACGTCGGTTTCGGCGGCACCGGCGCGCACTACTGCATCGGCGCGAACCTGGCCAGGATGACGATCGATCTGATGTTCAACGCGATCGCCGACGAGATGCCCGACCTCACGCCATTGGCCCAGCCGGAGCGGCTGCGCTCCGGCTGGCTCAACGGCATCAAGCACTGGCAGGTGGACTACACCGGTAAGTGCCCGATCCCCCGGGGGTAGAGCGCAGCGAAGGGGAAGGGCGGGCAGCACTAAGTTATGAGGCCGTGGCGCATCGCGAACATGCTGGCGCCAATGCGATTCGAAACCCCGACTTTGGAATAGATCCGCTCGACGTGGTTGCGCGCGGTCTTGGTGCTGATGACCAACTCGGTCGCGATGTCCTTGTCCGACGCCCCATGCGCCACCAGGTTGAGCACTTCCAACTCGCGGGGTGTCAGACCGTGCGGGCGGCTAGGTCGCTCGCTCGGATGGCCGGCCGCATGCAGCACCGCGTCGACTGCGACGGCGTCAAATGCTCCGCTGCCCAACCGTTCCCGCAAGCGCCGCGCCGCGGCGTCCGGGGTCATTTCTTCGCGATACGGACGTGGCTCGCGGGCCGACTGATAGCACACCGCCGCGGCGAGCAAGCGATCCGGCAGTGTCAGGGCCGCCTCGTTGAGTCCCTTCGGATATCCGCTTCCGTTGACGCATTCGTGGTGATTGCTCGCCAACTGTGCGATGCGGTCCAGTCCCGGTACCTGACTGAGAATCCGCGCCGTCAGATACGGATGCAGCCGCACGCGTTCGAATTCGGCAGCTGTCAGCGGACCCTTCTTGGACCAGATCTGATTAGAGATGCCGATGCGGCCGAGGTCATGAACGTGGCCCGCTCGCCTGGTCAATTCGACCGCGTTCGTGTCGAGTCCGACGGCTTCTGCCGCGTCACCGGCGATGCGGGCCACCGCCCGTGAATGTCCCACGGTGAACGGGCATTTCAGGTCGACGAAGTCGCCCAATGCGACGAGCAACGAGTTCAACGACTGTTCGTCCAGTGGCTGCCGACGGTCGGGGGCTTCCTGCAGCGCGGTGCGCCACACCTCGCCGGGCAGCGGGGCTGTCAAGATCCGCTCGGCGTCTCCGACGAACGCGTCGACGATCTGCGGATCGAACTGACCGCCACGGCGATTGCGCGCCATGGCCACCGCACCCTCAGTGCCATAGGTGCGATGGTGGACCTCCGCCATATCCGCGACCTGGGCTACCCGCATGGACAACGGGATTTCGTCACCGCGCGCGCCCGAGGGCAGACCGCCGCCATCGTATCTTTCGAACGTGAACGCAAGTGCGGCTTGGACATCGGCCCCGACACCGATGCGCTCGGCAAGCAGGCCCGCCGAAAGGCAGTGCGAGTGGATCAACTCGGCGATCTGGCCACGCGCGTTGAGGAACAACGATGACAGCACATTGAGCCGTCGCCAGAGTGGCTCACCGCGACCGACGTTGCGCAGCAAGAAGTTCAGATACGGTAATCCGCTCCAGTCGACGAGGTATGCGTCATGGCGCACCGCGATGTCGTCGCCGAACCAGCGCGCATACTCGTGGGAATCGGCGTGACAGCCGACCCACATGATCAGCGTCGTGTAGTAGGTGGCGCCGCGCTGCGATTGCTCTAGCCCGAGCCGGTCAGCGATACGCGTCGCGATGAGGGCCGAGCGGAGCATGTGTTCGGCCGGCTGTCCCAACCCGAGATCGATTGCCACCGACAGCGCCGCCAGCAGCTCGGCGCGGGTGGGCGATCTTTGCGGACGCCCCGCTGGCGGCGTGGTCATGTGCTGATTCTCGCCTACTCGTCAGCGCGAATGCGTTGATCGGCCGGTCCCGTCCCCGCAGATCGAGACTCCGCGTCGGCGAATTCGCCATCAGGTCGTCGGCTACTCCCGCCGCGACCAGTATCTCGCCTCCCGCGGCTTGTTGCTGCATCCGTGCGGCAACATTGACCGGATCACCCAAAGCGGTGAAGTCAACCACCGCACTCCCGACATTTCCGACGTATGCGATGCCCGCATTCACGGCCACACCCAAGTCAATCCAGGGCCCGCGCTCGCTGCCGTAGCCGACGGCTTCGAGCAAGTCGAGCGCCGCCTCAACCGCTCGGCGTCGATAGTCCCGACCGCTGATGCCTTGAACGAAAAATGCCATCACCTCATCGCCGATCAGCTTGTCGATCACTGCGTCATGCCTCAGCAGAGTCTGGGTCGCCGCGGCGTAGAAGCGGTTGAGCAATGCGGCGAAGTCAGCTGCAGCGCCATGGCGGCCGAGTGCCGTGGAACCCCGAACGTCGGCGAACAAGACCGCTATGTCGACCTCTGCTCCGCCCACCGGCAGGGAATCACAACAGCGGCTGCACAGATTGGGGTTCTTCCGCGAGGGGCTGAACCCGGCAGCGGCGAGAAGACGGCCCGCGGCTCCGCCAAACGGATTGCTGCACACCTTGCACCGGGGTGCCGACGGCAGATAGCGGAACACCCGTCGCGCTCTCACCAACGAGGCATGACCGTCCATCAACACTTTGTCCCAAGACATTTCGCGTCCTTTCCGCCAGTGCCGTTATCGCCAAGTACCTGGCCGGGACCGCCGGTCCAGCACCCAGATGGTCGCCAGCGTGAGGACAACCGCAAACGATCCGAGTGCGACGAGACTGGTGCCGGCACTTCCCTGGAACGTGTCACCGTATGCGGACATGGCCGGCAGCTTTGCGGCGTACCTGTCCAAACCCAGGTAGCGCCCCAGTGCATCGAATGCGTGCCGATTGGACAGGACGAGGCTCATCATGCGTCCCGGGAGGGCCATCTGGTCAACGGGAACAATGGCGCCACCGAACAGAACTTGAGGGAAGCAGAGCATTGGCAGGGCGAGGGCGGCCTGCGCGGCGTTGGAGACCGCCGCCGACGCGAGAAGGCCAAGCGCCAGCGCCGAGATCGCCTCGATCACAATCGTTCCGAACAAGCAGGCATACATGTCCCATCCGAGGGCGGGCAGCCGACCGCATGCCCGTAGCACACCGAGGAGCAACGCGCTCACTACGGCCAGCACCGGAAGCAGCGCAGAGACCTTGGATGCCACGTAAGCACTTACGCTGAGTCCAGACAGGCGCTCGCGTCGGAAGACGGCCATCTCGCCGACGATCTGGAGCAGACCGTATGTGAGGCCGAAGAAAAAGCCCGCGAATGCGATCCAGAACACGATCTGGGCCGGGCCGAGGTCGGTAGTGCCGTGCACATCGAACGCGTTTCGCTTGAACAGCGTCGTCATCATCGCGGTGACAAGCACGGGAGAGCCGAGCAGAACCGCCAACGTCAGCCGGTTGCGGAACAGCACATCCACGTTGCGCCGGGTGAGTAGCCACCATTGCCGGATGATGCTTGCGCACTTGATATTTGGACGAATTAGTGCGGCTGTCGGAGGTATTGGACGGGGCGCGGTCTCCGAATATGGCCGACTGTCGGCGAATCGCTGCGCCCAGATCGCGGGAGTGTGCGCATCGGCCAGCCGGTCGTACACGTCGGCGAGGTCGTCGACACCGAAGTATTGCCGGGCTTCGGTTGGGCTGCCACTGAACGCCAGGTGGCCGTCGCGTGCCAGAAAGATGACCCGGTCACACCGATCGATACCGGCCGGCTCATGCGTGGTGAGAACGACTGTCACCCCGCGCTGGCTGAGTCGGCGCAGCAAGCGCATTACCTCGGCTGCGGTAGACGGATCGAGCCCGGACGTGGGTTCGTCGAGGAAGAAGAGCCCTGGCCGCGTCAGCAGTTCGACCGCAATACTGGCCCGTTTGCGCTGTCCGCCGGACAGCGAACGGACCGGCACATCGGCCCGGTCTTCTAGGTCGAGGTCTCGCATGGTCTCCGCGACTACCCGGTCTGCCTCCTCCGCCGATGTGCCGGCGGGCAGGCGAAGCTGAGCCGCATAGCGCAACGTGCGACGCAACGGCATCTCGAGGTGGATGATGTCGTCCTGAGGCACGTACCCGATACGGGAATCGGCGCTGTGCCGGACTGTTCCGGAAGACGGTGGCTGGATTCCCGCGAGAATCTCGAGCAGTGTGCTCTTTCCCGCCCCGCTGCCGCCGGCGATGGCGACCAATTCGCCGCGCTCGACCGATAGGGACAGCTGAGCGAGGATCTGCCGTGCACCGACATGCCGGCTCACGTCGACAGCCTCCACACGCCCGCCAGCGGCGGCCGTGGTGGTCAGGTGGGGTAATTGAGATGTGGTCATGAGCCGATGCTGGCGCAGTCGCGCGCGTCGGCGCCTGAGGCATCTGCCCCAATTCCGGGTCACCGCGCAGATTGGTCTGACCACTTGACGTCTGGCCGCCGGCGGGTCATGGTATAGCTATGGCTTTGCAACCGGTCAACCGCCGCTCGGTGCCCGAGGACGTGTTCGAGCAGATCGTGACTGAGGTGCTCAGCGGCGAGATTCGTCCCGGTGACTCGCTGCCGAGCGAGCGCAGGCTCGCCGAGGTTCTCAATGTCTCGCGGCCCGCGGTCCGCGAAGCGCTCAAGCGGCTGTCGGCGGCGGGCATCGTCGAGGTGCGGCAAGGCGATTCGACGACCGTGCGCGACTTTCGGCGCCACTCCGGGCTCGACTTGCTGCCACGGCTGCTGTTGCCCGGCGGCCAACTCGACGTC
>DATBFF010000044.1:0-2315 GCA_036558625.1 Mycobacterium sp.
CCAGGCGCCTTTTCTGTGCTTTGGGGCTCGGCCTCGCCGGTCACCGCCGCGGATCACTGCCTGATAGTGACTGCAATCCGCGGCGCTGAGTACCGAGACAGACCGAGGGTTAACCGCGTTGCGTACTGGTCCGCCTGGGCCGCAGCAGGATTCGCTACTCCTGCACGATCACCGGATCTCCGATGTTGGCGGTGTTGAAGTACCACTCGGCTGCGGCCGGGATCAGGCTGATACAGCCATGGCTGGTGTTGTCCAGTCCCATCGACGGAACAGCCCACGGCGCCGAATGCACGAACAGGCCACGGTGCGTGAAGCGAACCGCATAGTCCACGTCGAGGAGATAGCCGTCGGGGGCATCGACGGGAATGCCGACACTGCTCGAATCCATCTTCACCGTGCGGTCTTTACCGAGGACGGTGTAGGTGCCGACGGGGGTCGGGTATTCCGGACGGCCCAGCGAGGCCAGCAGCACACCTGGTTCGCCGGCGTGCGGCAGATGATGCGGTGCAGGCAGAGCGACGGGCGGGTCTTCCCCCAACCCGTCGATGGTCACGGTGAAGGTGTGGTCGGAGATGTCGGCGACACCGATAACGGCTGGGCCGGTTTGGAATTCCGTCCGCAAACCGCCCACCGACAGCATCACGGTGCTGTGCGCCGGCCAGAACTGGGCGGGAGTCCACGACACCACGTTTGCGTCGAGCCACTCGTAGGTACCGGTGCGCGCGGGCGTCGACTTCATCCCCAGGGCGCGTTCGACGACCGACCGGTTGGAGATCGGGTTCTTGAACGTCACCACCACGGGATGGCCCACACCGACAACGGCGCCCTTGGCGGGCGCGATCGATTCGATGGTCGACGTCAGCGGCAGGCTGACCGCCGCCGTGTCGACGCTATCGGTACCGCCGGAGAAGAAGGTCATGGCGACCACGACCGCCACGAGAACACCCTGAAAAACCGCACGCATCAAATCGATCCCTCTGCGATGCCCCCATGATCTTGAACGATGTCATGGTATTGGCCCGCAGCGGCCCGAATGTGTAGTCACACGTAGACAATTCGGTCAAGCGTTCGTCACGTTTCGGCCACGGCGCCGGGGCCGGGGCAGTCGCACGTTGTGAACGCCGGGATCTGCGAAGCGTCAGTCCGCGACGACCTCATCGCGGACGGCATTCAGCTTGAGGACGCGGGCGCACGACAGGGGAGTCACCAGAGCGGTGGTCCGCAGGCCCGCCTGGGGCGGTCGCTGCGATTCCAGACCGGGTGTGTCGTCGTCTTCCTCAAGCCGATACGACGAGGGGTGCCTGCGCTTGGCCGCGGCGAGCTCACTCGAGTATCTCTGCGACGAACACCAGAGCGGATGCGTCGCCAACTCGATGACCGTCGAGCCGGCAGCTTTTGTCGCCATTTTCAATGACCTCCAGCGGAGCTTCACGACACGTCTACACAGTGGCAAGCGTGCTCGGCCAAGCTGAGACGATGCATCGAGTTGGCCGTGGACACATTAAGGATCGCTCTTAAACGGCGTTTACACACTAGAAAGAGCCTCGACAGAGACGTAATTCACACTCCCGGATTTGACATTTTCTGCCGCGATGTTTGCTGCTTTCGCGGATCAAACCGGACTGATCGAGCGATAAAGATCATCGCCGCCTGCGGTGCCAGCTACCGAAGTCAGGAGGACGCACCGAGAGCACACCGAAACCGCGTCCGCCGGGGCACCCAGAATCGCTGCATCTTCTTACTTTCGCGCGAAACCTGCATGTAGGGCGTCTACATAAATTAAGGACGGGCGCCAGCGAACGCGCCGCCGTTAGCCCCGTCGATGCAGAATCGTTACCTATCATTTACCCTGTCCCGTGGCCGAGCTCCCCTGCTGGAACGTCAATTAGCTCGGTGAAGGGTGGTACGGCTGTGGATGCACATGATCCGAGCGTCGGAGAACATGCGCGTCCGACCGTGACTCGGGCGTCTCGCGCCTCCATCGAGAGCTGGCCGCTGCGGTGGAAGGTCGCCGCGACCCTGGTGTTGCCGATCCTGCTCGCGGCGACGTTCGGCGCAGTCCGTATCTACAACGAACTCTCGGCCGCATCGCGGTTGAACCTCGCATCCGACAACGCCGTGATCGTCGTACCCGCGGTGGAACTGGTCGACCGGCTCGACGGGCTGGCCTACGCCGCTGCATCGGGCGCGCCGCTCGACGAACCGCTCGCACGGTTCGACGAGAGCGCCAAGGCCCTGGACGCGCTGATCACGTCCGCCGAGTTCGACCCGGCCGTCGCCGCAGAGCTGACGACCGCATCCTCGACCGCCAAGAC
>DATBFF010000045.1:0-2278 GCA_036558625.1 Mycobacterium sp.
ACCCGGTCAGCCGCTTGGTGGTCAACATCGCCGGTCAGCCTACCGTCGCACGGCAAAAGCCCAGCTTCATCGCAACCGGAAGATCACGGCGCGCTGCACCACGAAGTTGATCACGGTCGCGGTGCCCTGCGCGATCACGTAACCGACCGGCACCGCCCACGTGCGGTAGTCGAACAATTCCAGGCAAAGGTGGTTCAGCCCGACCTGCACCACAAACGTCAACCCGTAAAGCGCCATGACGGCGAAGAAGCGGCTCGTGCTGGGAGGTGCCTGAAACGTCCAGCGCCTGTTGATCAGGTACGCGGTGACGGTGCCGGCGACGAAGCTGATCGCCTTGGCAAGGTCCGGCTGCACCTCGAAGCCTTTGTACAACAACACGTAGAGCCCGAAGTCCACGATGCCGGAGAAGCCACCGGTGATGACGAACCGCAACACCTGCGTTTTCAGCGGCAGCGTCGACGGCATCAGCGGCTCGGCCACCCGGGCAGCTTATCTGTGCACGCCTTTACGCGCCGTTTGCCGTGCGGTTAGCCGCGATCGGGTCGACGGCCGCGTCGTCCTAGCCGCGAGATATGCGGCGGACTTCGATGTGCCCGTTGGTTTCTCGGGCCTCGAAAGCAGGCTGGGCGACGGTCGCCGGGCCGCGCAGCAGCGTGCCGTCGCGGATGTCGAACTGCGAGCCGTGACACGAGCAGGTGATGACGTCGCCCTCGAGCTTGCCGTCGGACAGCAAGCAGCCGCGGTGGCTGCAGCGGTCGTGAATCGCGCTGACGGTGCCGCCGCGGCGCACGAGCATCACCGGGGTATCCGCCGCCTCGGCCGCGTGCGGCTGGCCCTCGCCGAGTTCAGCGCTGGCCAGCGTGGCCGTCCACTCTTCGGGGCCGGCGTCGAATGCGGTCTGGTTCACGCCGACCCCGCGCACGTAGGACATGTGTCCGCCCAAGTAGCCACTGAACCCGAGCACGCCGGCGCCGGCGAGCGCGAGCAGCGCCCCGCGGAATCGAGCGCCGCGGCGGCGCGCGACGAGCGATGCGGAGTAGAGCACCAGCGCGGTCGTGTTAGCGCCGGCGTGTACGAGCCCGACCCGACGGACGCCGTCGTCCGACAACTCGGTGTCCGCCCAGTCGCTGGCCCCGGTGATTGCGGTGGGAACGGACGCCGCGATGCCTAGCTTGATCAACAGGCGTGCCGCTTGAGCGCCCGCGCGGGGGGCCAAGAAGTCGAGCAGTGACGCGGACAGGAAGGAGCCGATCACGACATCGGTCAGCGGCGGATGCACGGGATGGCCCATCCCGGTTCCGCTGATCGCCTGCTTGAACGCGCTGTCGCCGAGCAGGTCGCGGTCCTTGGCTGCGATCGCCTTCGCCGGGGCATCCAGCGCGCTGGCGCCCTCGAGTGCGTTGATCAGCGGTCGGGCTGGTGTGGAAACGGCCACGATAGACCCCTTTCGTCGGCGAGTTGGGGAATACCCGCTCGGCTCGCCGTTCACACGGGCTAGGTTGGCTTCAGGTGTGCCGGGAAGTCTGGTCGGCGGTTACTTCACACCGATCAGTTAAGGAACACCTTGTCCGACAACCGTTTCCGTAACGCCGCGCAGCGGGTGCTGTTCGCGCGCGGGTCGTCGGCAGAAACGTCACGCATTTCGTTGGTGCTGCGAAAGGAAACGGTCGGCGGCGGCCTGCTGCTCGTCGCGGCGGCCGTCGCGCTGGTCTGGGCCAATTCACCGTGGGCGTCGTCGTATCACGCGCTAGCGGGGTGGCGGGTCGGCGTCGAGTGGTTCGACCTGCACCTGAGCCTGTCCACGTGGGCCGCGGAGGGCCTGCTGGCGGTCTTCTTCTTCGTCGTGGGCGTCGAACTCAAGCGCGAGTTCGTGGCGGGCGATTTGCGCGACCCCGCTCGTGCGGCGTTGCCGATAGCGGCCGCGGTCGGCGGAATGGTGGTCCCCGCCGTGATCTTCGTCGCGGCGACGGCGCATGTGGGTGCGGGCGTCGCGCGCGGGTGGGCCATCCCGACGGCGACGGACATCGCGTTCGCGCTCGCGGTGCTGGCGCTCATCTCCACGCACCTGCCGTCCGCGCTGCGGACGTTCCTGTTGACGCTGGCCGTCGTCGACGACCTGCTGGCGATCACCGTGATCGCGGTGTTCTACACCGAGCGGATCAACCTCGTAGCGCTGGGCCTGGCGCTGATCCCGCTGGGATTGT
Organism: Mycobacterium sp.; assembly: GCA_036558625.1. Taxonomy (GTDB): domain Bacteria; phylum Actinomycetota; class Actinomycetes; order Mycobacteriales; family Mycobacteriaceae; genus Mycobacterium. The sequence continues at coordinate 2,205 of DATBFF010000045.1, forward strand.
TCGCCCTGTGCGCACAGCGGGGTGGCCGGTGGCTGCTGATTCCGCTGGCCGTCGTCGCGTGGGCGCTGGTTCAC
>DATBFF010000046.1:0-11429 GCA_036558625.1 Mycobacterium sp.
CGACGTCGCAGAGCTTGCGCAACTGGGCGACGAGTTCGGTGACATGCACGCCCGCGCCCCCGTACACCTCGGGCGGATACTCCCGCGTCATCATCGCCACCCGCATAGATCCCGACGGTAGTGCGACCGCCGGTGTGACGCATTCGAGTCCTGCGTTTGAGTGATCCCAGAAACCGGGAACTCTGGTTGGGAGTGATGGTGACGGATAGGTTTGGCACATGAGGGAATTGCCACAGGTTCTGGGCATTGTCCTCGCGGGCGGGGAGGGTAAACGGCTGTATCCGCTCACCGCCGACAGGGCCAAGCCGGCTGTTCCGTTCGGCGGCGCATACCGCTTGATCGATTTCGTGTTGTCCAACCTCGTCAACGCCCGGTATCTGCGGGTGTGCGTGCTCACGCAGTACAAGTCGCACTCCCTGGACCGGCACATCTCGAAGAACTGGCGGCTGTCGGGCCTCGCGGGCGAATACATCACGCCGGTGCCGGCTCAGCAGCGGCTGGGCCCGCGGTGGTACACGGGGAGTGCGGACGCGATCTATCAGTCGATGAACCTGGTCTACGACGAGGATCCGGACTACATCGTCGTGTTCGGCGCCGACCATGTGTACCGGATGGACCCCGAGCAGATGCTGCACTTCCACATCGAGAGCGGCGCGGGCGCGACCGTCGCCGGTATCCGGGTGCCGCGGGCAGAGGCAACGGCGTTCGGCTGCATCGACTCTGACGAATCGGGGCGCATCCGCGACTTCGTCGAAAAGCCGGCCGATCCCCCGGGCACACCGGACGACCCGGACCAGACGTTCGTCTCGATGGGCAACTACATCTTCACCACCAAGGTGCTCATCGACGCGGTCCGCGCCGACGCCGACGACGACAACTCCGACCACGACATGGGCGGCGACATCATCCCGCGACTGGTTGCCGACGGGCGCGCCGCGGTCTACGACTTCAACGACAACGAGGTGCCCGGCGCGACGGACCGCGACCGGGCGTATTGGCGTGACGTCGGCACGCTCGACGCGTTCTACGACGCGCATATGGACCTGGTGTCGGTGCACCCGATCTTCAACCTGTACAACAAGCGCTGGCCGATTCGCGGCGAGATGGAGATGCTGGCGCCGGCGAAGTTCGTCAACGGCGGCTCGGCGCAGGAGTCCGTCGTCGGCGCGGGCAGCATCGTGTCGGCGGCGTCGGTACGCAACTCGGTGCTGTCGTCCAACGTCGTCGTCGACGACGGGGCGATCGTCGAGGGCAGCGTGCTGATGCCGGGTGTCCGCGTCGGCCGCGGCGCGGTGGTGCGCCACGCGATCCTGGACAAGAGCGTTGTCGTCGGCCCCGGCGAGATGGTCGGCGTCGACCTCGAACGCGACCGGGAACGCTTTGCGGTCAGCGCCGGCGGTGTGGTCGCCGTCGGCAAGGGCATCTGGATCTAGGCACGGCGCCGTCGTTTGCGCAGCAGCAGCCGCGCCGCCGCCCACGCCAGCACCACCACAACGACGAGCACGACCACCGGCACGAGGATCGCGACACCCACGAGACCGACGCTGGTGACGTCCTCGAGCGTGCTGAGCACCGGTGCCGCCACGCCTGCGGACGCGACGTTGGCGGCCGGGCGAACCGCGGACTTGGTCAGGTGCACAACCAGCGCGACGACGACGCCGATCGCGATCGGGATCCACTGGCTCCAGTGGGCGAATGCACCCGGGTCGGTGACCCCGGCCGTCTGCGCGGTGGCGCCCGAACCGAATACGATGCCGCCCGCGGTGGGCCGCACGACGGTTTGAACGGCATCGTTGACGGAGTCGAGGGCCGGGACCTTGTCGGCGACCACTTCGACGGCGAGCAGCACGCCGACGATCGTCAACACCCAACCGTTCTCCAGCCATGACCATGCCGGCGGCAGCGTGACGACGTCGGTGAAGCGGGCCAGCAACCCAAGGCACAGCAGCGGGATGTAGGCGTTGAGCCCGGCGGCCGTGGCGAGACCGAACCCGGTCAGCAGTTCCATCAGCCGATCTCCGGCACCAGTAAGTGGGCGTCGTGGTTCGGGCCCCAATAAAGGGTGATGCGCCCGCGGGGCGAGGCCGCATAGGCGGCGGGAAAGGTACCGGTCAGCGGATTGCGCGGGGCCAGCCAGCGCCCGGCGACAACCAGCCGCAGTTGCTCGCCGGCACGAAACAGCGTGGCCGACGGGCCGAGTTCGACGTCGACGGAGACGATCTCGCCGGCGCTCACCGGTTTCGGATCGGTGAGCGACGCGCGTAGCGCCACACGTTGCCAGCCCGTCGTCACCCGGTCCCGGCCGTAGCCATAGGACCCCTCGAACGGCACATAGGACCCGTCGCGCCATTTTTCGACGCCGACGAACAGGTTGGCGTCGTCGCAGCCGTAGAGGTCAAGCCACAGCCGCGCGGTCATTGGTCCGGTGAGCTCGACGTCCTCGTGCACCTGCCAGGTGAATGACGCTGCGCGCGAACGGGTTTTGAAACTGATCGAGCCGCCTCGAGCCGGCGCCTCGGCAGAGAGCACGCCGGGCTGCGCGAGATACAGCCGGCGCCAGGAGGTTCGAGGCAGTGGCCAGTCGGTCTCCTCGCGAACCGCGGCGATGGTCTCGCGGTCTTCGCGCACCTCGAGGCGCACACTGCGAGTGCCCTGCTGCCCGGACAGCACATGGCGAAAGAACGCCAGCTGCTCGGCGCGCGCGGCCTCCGAGTAGAACGTCGCCCACTTGCCGCCGCGGTGCGTGTAAAGCCTGGCGTGGGTTGATCCGGTATGGCTGAAAGCCCGCATCGAGCCGCGGCTGTGCAGGTTGTTGTCGGAGAAGCTGCCGCAGACGAGCATCGGCACTTTGATCGCGGACAGATCGGGTACCAGTGATCGCCAGAAGTCGTCACGTGTCGGGTGGGCTTGCTGCATGTCCGTCATCGCGTAAGCCACCCGGGCGGTGCGGCGCAGCAACAGCGACCAGATCCGCACGAACCCTTTCTCGGCCACGCCGCCCGGGAACACCAGCTCCCGGTACACGTCGGTGAACCCCTCCCACGGGCATATCGCCCGCAGTGCCGCAGGCTGTAGCGCGGCTGCGCCGTACTGGCTGATCGCCAGGTATGACACCCCGAGCATCACAACGCGCCCGTCGCTGAACGGTTGGTCGGCGGCCCATGCGATGATGTCGCGAACGTCCTCACTTTCCTGCTGCGACAGCAACTTTGCGGTGCCCTCGGAGTGACCGGCGCCGCGCAGGTCGGCATTGACGACGGCGAAGCCCTGGGCCACCCACCACACCGGGTCGGGCGCCTCCCACCCGGTCAGAGTCGAGAACGTGATGGCGTCGGGTTGGCGCAACAGGCGGTACTGCGGTGAGAACGACGACCGGTTACCGCGGCGCGACGGCAAATTGTCCTTGCCGTAGGGGTGAGCGCACACGACGACGGGGTGCCGCTGATCATCGGGTGCGTGGAACACGTTGACCCGCAACACCGTTCCATCGCGTGTGCGAACCTCGGCATCGCGCTCGGTGACGATGTCGTCGGGTGGTTCGGTGACTGTTACCGGTGGATTGGCGAAGCCGCGCAGGCGTCCGAGTGCATACCGCAATCGGCCGGACCGATGCCACGGCCGGTCCAGTGTCGGCGGCGTTGCGCGAGGCACCTCTTCAGCTTATGCGGCGTCACCACACTCCCGGCACCAAACGGAAATGCACCTGTTCGGCGTACTCGTCGTATCCGGTGAGGTCTTTTCGAAGCATCTTCTCTTCGTCGACGATCCGCGCCATCAGCACGGGGACACCCGCGATGAGGCTAACCAGCCCCCAGTAGGAGCCGAGCGCAAGAGGCGTGCCGATCATCATGATCAGCACTCCGACGTACATGGGGTGGCGGACCAGCCCGTACAGCCCACCGGAAACCACCTGTTGCTGATCCTCGACCGTGATATTGGCTGCGGCATAGCTGTTTTGGATGACCACCAGCTGTGTCAAACCGAGGCCAGCCGCCACCAGAACAGCGCCCGCCACGCATACGGCGGCCGGCGGTGCCGACCACCCGAAGCGATGATCGAACGCGCTGAACACCATCACTCCCGCCGTCAGCAGAAACGCGCCGGTGATGATAATCCGCTGCGCCGTGCGGGTTTCGGCACCCGGGCCGGCTCGCATCCGCCGCTGCAGCGCGGCGGGATTGGTGGCCAGCAGATAGATGCTCGGCACCAACGTGCAGACGGTGTACACCGCGATGAAAACCCATGCCTGCCAGTAGTGAATCGTGCCGGCGGGCAGGAACAGCAGCGCGCAGAAAACCGCGAATCCGACGACTGCTGTTGCTGCTGCTTGCAACGTGGTCTTCATGATCCCTCCTCGTGCGCGCTACCAGACATGGGGCACCAGCCGGTAGTGCACGTCGTGCATGTATTCGCGATACCCGTCCAGTTCGTCTGCGAGCGCCTTCTCCTCATCGAGGATCCGCGCGGCCAGTCCCACGGGCAGGGGGAGGAGTGCGGCAAGAGCCCAAAAGGAGCCGAGCGCAAGGGGAATGCCGACCAGCATGACGAGCGCCCCGACGTACATCGGGTGCCGCACTATTCCGTACAGACCTGTGGAGACCACTTTCTGACCGTCCTCGACGGCGACGCTCGCGGCCGCGTAGTTGTTCTGCACGACGACGAGCAGGGTGACGCCGAGTCCAATCGCCACCAGAGCTGCGCCGCACCACGAAACCGCGGCCGGCACGTGCGACCAACCGAACCGACGGTCGAGCGCGCTGACGACCAGCAGTGCAGTGAACAGCACGTAAATGCCGGTGGCCGCGGCCTTTTGCACTGGCCTGGTCTCCGCGGTCGGCCCGCGCATCCTGCGGCGCAGCACGTCGGGATTCTTGGCCAGAAAGACGCTGGAAACCAGCGACATCCCGACGAACACACCGATGAACATCCATGCCTGCCAGTAGTCGAATGTTCCGGCCGGCCAGAACAACGCCACACCGAAGCAGACAATGCCGAGCAGCGATATCGCTGCGCCTTGCAAAGCGGTCTTCATGACTATCGTCTCCTATATCGCGTCGCGGCGGCGGTAGACGAATCCGGCGGTCGCCGTCAACGCAATCGCTACGGCCACCATTACCGCCAACGCAGTGGCCGACGTGTGCGCGGGAGCCGTTGTGCGGCCCACCGGCGAGGCATCGATGAGCCAGCGCGGCAGCCGCAGTAGTGCGCCGAGATACAGCGCCAGGACGACGTACGTGACGGCCAGCCAGCCGAGCAGCGGCTGGCGTACGGCGACGCACAGCGCCCCGACACCGGCCATCACCGCCATCGCCGGCAGATGCGCCAGGCCCGCCAGCGTGAGTCGCGGCACCAGTTCCGCGTCGGCCATCGTGGCCGCCGCGCCCAGTCCGTTGCCGAGGCCGGCGAGGAACATCAGCACGGCTGAGCCGGCGAAGGTGGCACCGACCGCCGACAATAGCCAGCGCCACCGTGACACCGACCCGGCCAGCACCGTCTCGGCGATCCCCGAGTCTTCGTCGTGCTTGAGCCGCATGATCGTAGCGATCACGAATCCCGTTGTGGCAGCGGACAAGAACTGCGTCAGCGTAGCGTAGATGCCGTTGTAACCCTGCGTCTCCAGGACCCGTGCCAGCAGCTCGTTGCCCTTCGCGGCGTCCTGCAACGACTTCGTCATCGAGCCGAACGCCAGGCCGGCCAGAAACAGTCCAACGCCCCAGCCGATCACCTGGCCCCGCTGCAGCACCAGGTTCAGGCCGAACACACCACTGATCGGCGCCGCGTCCGGGCGATCGCCGCGTGAGCGCAGGATGGCGTCGTCGTACTCGCGGCGGCTCTCCAGCATCATCGAGGCGCCGATGAGAATCACCGTGAGCGCTACCAGCAACGCCAGCGGCCACCAGCGCAGGTCCACGAACGCCCGCATCTGCTGCGCCCATGCGATCGGCGAGATCCAGCTGACGGCGCTTCCGGAATGGTTGATCACGTCGCCGATCCCGCGGATCAGCGCCGCAGCAGCGAACACACCCAGCGCCGCGCCGGTGGCCGGCCGCGCCTGTCGCCACAGCTGCGCGGTAACGGCGGCGACCGCACCGAACACCATCGCTGCGCCGGTGATGCCCAGGCACATTCCGGCACCGTCGACGATGTCGAACCCGCTGACCTTTAGTGCCAGCGTCATCGTGGCGGCGAGGATCGCGTTGACCGCTCCCACCAACACCAGCGCGGAGGTCGTGCGCGCGTAGCGGCCGACCACCGATGACATCACCAATTCGGCTGCGCCGCTTTCCTCTTCGGTGCGGGTATGCCGGATCACGGTGAGAACCGACAGGATCGACAGTGCGATGATCACCGACATCGTCAACTCGTTGGCGACCATCGCGCCCAGGGCGGTTTCGTGGCCGCCGAAGAACGGTCCGCCGAACATCATGCCGGCCGGGGTCTTCAGCAGGTTGACCCGCGCAAGTCGTTGCGCCTCTTCGGGATACGCGAGCTTTATCGCGTTAGGTGCGTAGACCATCATCAGCGTGAGTGCCGCGATCCACACCGACAGCCGCACGCGATCCCGGCGGATGGCAAGACGCAAGAGAGTGCCGAGCCCGGTGAACGGCGACGACGGTCCCGTCTTCGCCTGGTGCGTGGCGACGTTGGCGCTCATCGGCTCACCGCCTGGTACTCGCGCAGGAACATGTCTTCCAGCGAGGCCGGGAACACTGACAGTTCGTCGATGCCGAGGTCGGTCAGCCGGCCCATCGTGGCATCGAGGTCGTCGCGGTCGACCGAGAAGGTGCTGACGCCGTCCCCGGCGATGAAGTCGTGCACGAACGGAGCAGATTGCAGGCCGTCGACACCGGTGCGCGTGCGCACCTTGACGGTCGTGCGCATCAAGTGGCGCAAGTCCTCCAGGGTTCCCGACTTCACGGTGCGGCCGGACCGGATGATCGTGACGGTGTCGCACAGCTGCTCGACTTCGGCGAGGATGTGGCTGGACAGCAGCACCGCCGCACCGCGCTCGGCGACCTCACGCACGCATTGCTGGAATGCCTTCTCCATCAACGGATCCAGGCCGGATGTCGGCTCATCGAGAATGTACAGCTCGACGTCGCTGCTGAACGCCGCGACGATCGCGACCTTCTGCCGGTTGCCTTTCGAATACGTGCGGGCTTTCTTGTGCGGGTCGAGTTCAAACCGTTCGATGAGCTCGTCGCGCCGCTTGCGGTTGTTGCCGCCACGCAAGCTGGCCAAGAAGTCGATCGCCTGTGCGCCGGTGAGGTTGGGCCACAGTGTCACATCGCCTGGGACGTAGGCGATGCGGCGGTGCAACGCGACCGCGTCCCGCCATGGGTCGCCGCCGAGCAGGCGGACCGCGCCGCCGTCGGCTCTCAACAGGCCCAGAAGCACCCGAATCGTCGTCGACTTGCCGGCGCCGTTGGGCCCGAGAAAGCCGCTGACGCTGCCGTGCTCGACGGTCAGGTCCAGCCCGTCGAGTGCCTTGGTGCGGCCGAAAGACTTTCGCAGGCCAGAGATTTCGACGGCTGGGGTGGTCATGTGTAATCTCCTTGTTCGACTGTTTTTTCTTGCTGGGCAACGAACGCGTCGTACATCGTGTGATCGCTCATCAGCCCGTTGCTGAAGACCTCGAGTGCCGGTAGCACCATCTCCTCGGCGTAGTCGTGCAACACCGCGGCCATGTCGGTCGGGTTGTCGTGCATCTGCAGGTAGAGAAAGAAGCCGCCACCGCCCGTCAGCGCCAGGTACTTGGCTCGGGCCTTCGGGTCCCGGCTCGGCTTGAGCGTTCCGGCGGCCACACCCTGCTCGAGGTATTCCTCGGCGTTGTCGGCCATCCGCCGCCAGAGTGCCTTCGCCAGATCGCTGCCGGACTGCATGCTGCGCGCGAGGTAGGCCATCATCGGCGCGAACGACTCGATCGTGCTGAGTTGCGCGAACCAGCCCGCGGGGTCGGCCGACGTCGTCAGCGACGCGGTCTTGACGTCGCGGATCTCCTCGGCGATGTAGTCGTCGCAGGCTTTGCGCAGTCCGTCTTTGGAACCGAAGTGGTGGATGACCAGAGCGGCGCTGACCCCAGCGGCCTCGGCGATGGTGCGCAGGCCGACATTGAAGCCGTGCTCACCGAACTGCTCGATCGCCGCCTCGCGGATACGAGCCATTGCGGTCAAGTCAGCTGAACGCATGTTCAATACATTAAACGCGCGTTCAGTCGGACGTCAAGGAACGCCCAGAAATGTCAGTAGCGGGCGGCGACCAGCAGACCGTCGCCCAGCGGAATCAGCACCGGTGTCAGCCTCTCGTCCTCGGCGATCAGCCTGGCTGCCTCGCGCACCGCGATGACGTCAGCCTCGGTGGCTTCGGGGTCGCCGGCCCGGCCACCGAGCGCGGCGCGATGAACGACGATGGCCCCGCCGGGCCGCAGCAGCCGGATGCCTTCGACCACGAACTGCGGCTGGTCGATCGGATCGGCGTCGACGAACACGAGGTCATATGACTCGTCGGCGAGCCGCTGCATCACCTCTTGCGCGCGGCCGGCGATCACCCGGGTACGTGACGGCGCGATGCCGGCCTCGCCGAACGCCTGCTTGGCGAGGCGCTGATGTTCGGGCTCTACGTCGATCGTCGTCAGGACACCGTCTTCAGCCATGCCCGCCAACAGCCACAGCCCGCTGACACCGACGCCGGTGCCCACCTCTGCGACCGCGCGGGCACGGGACAGCCGGGCGAGCACCGACAGCAGCGCCCCCACCGCGGGGGTGATTGCACCGGCGCCGGCGTCGTCGGCGCGTTCCCGCGCGGCGGCGACGATCTGGTCCTCGGTAATCGACTCCTCGGCGTGTCCCAGCATCGCTTCGACCATGCTCGCAGCGTAGGACCGAAGACGCCGGTCGGCGGGCAGGCGCGCCCGACACGCCCGGACGCTGCACCCGCTTTGGGGCACTGTCTGCGCAGCGCGGCCCGGTTTCTCAGGTAAACCTCAGATTGCTCATATATCGCACATACCGCGATGGGGAACGGTAAGCGGATGGCGCACGCTGGCTGGCGGTCAGGGAATACTTCCGGCGGTATTGATGTTTGCCGTTTCGACGAGGTCTCGGCGGTGCATACCGGCGAGCTTCACCCATCAGACGGGGAGGATCCCACGACTCGCACGCTTGCGGCGACCGCGCCGGCCAGCATGTCGCAATTCGAGCGCACCTACGGCTCGGGCTGGGTCGACGAACCCGACGAGCCACAGGGCACCGCGGTGTTCGACGCCACCGGCGACAAGAGCGCCATGCCGTCTTGGGACGAGCTGGTCCGTCAGCACGCCGATCGGGTGTACCGCCTGGCCTACCGGCTTTCAGGCAACCAGCACGACGCCGAAGACCTGACCCAGGAGACCTTCATCCGGGTGTTCCGCTCGCTGCAGAACTATCAGCCCGGCACGTTCGAGGGCTGGCTGCACCGGATCACGACGAACCTGTTCCTCGACATGGTCCGCCGCCGCGCCCGGATCCGCATGGAGGCGCTGCCCGAGGATTACGACCGCGTGCCCGCCGACGAGCCGAACCCCGAGCAGATTTACCACGATTCCCGCCTGGGGCCCGACCTGCAGGCGGCGCTGGATTCTTTGCCGCCGGAGTTTCGTGCTGCCGTCGTGCTGTGTGACATCGAAGGCCTGTCGTACGAGGAGATCGGCGCGACGCTCGGCGTCAAGCTCGGCACTGTGCGTAGCCGCATCCACCGCGGCCGCCAGGCGCTACGCGACTATCTGGCCGCTCACGGCGGCCCCGCGGACGTCGCCGCCGAACGGTCCGCTCTTCGCCCAAGCGGATCATCGCTGTCAGCCTGACCTGCCTGGCGGATGAGGTGAGGCGCGCTACATTCGAAACCATGGCCGACTCGGGGCATGTGTTTCGCCGCGCGTTCTCCTGGCTGCCGTCGCCCTTCCCCTCGCAAAACGACGAGCCGGTCGGCGCACCTCGCAGGTTCGGCTCGACCGAGCATCTCTCGATCGAAGCGGTCGCCGCGTTCGTCGACGGGGAATTGCGAATGACCGCGCATTTGCGCGCGGCGCACCACCTGACGTTGTGCCCGCAGTGCCTCGCCGAGGTCGAGGCCCAGAGGCAGGCCCGTTCCGCGTTGCGCGACTCATGCCCCATCAGCATTCCGACATCGTTGCTCGGCATGTTGGCGCAGATTCCGGACCAGAATGACGAGCCCGTCGACGGGGCCGCACCGGACGCCGACGATCCGCGTAAGCGCCGGTAGGGTGGGGCCGACTTCGCCCGCCCGGAAGAGGATGACGTGAGCTCCAACAAAACCAGCGACACCCCCGACGGGCAACCGCCTGCTTCGGGCGACGCGAACGCCACCACCCGACTAGCGCCTCGGCCGATTTCCCGGCCATCCGTCGACCCCGCGTCGAGTCGGGCGTTCGGCCGCCCCGCCGGTTTCGGCGGCTCGTTCCTCGGCGCAGACAAGCATCGCGATCAGGGCGAGTTCACTCCGCGCAACGCACCGCCCGACCCGGTGCTGGCGGAGGCGTTCGGCCGGCCATCGCCCGACGCTGAGTCGCTGCAGCGTCATCCCGCCGACGCCGGCGCGCTCGACGGAGAGCGTGACGAAGACGACGACGTCGCCGACCCCTGGCGCGACCCCAACGCAGCGGCATCGCTGACCACGCCGGCCCTCCCGAAGCCGCGGTCCTCCGGCGCAGGCGCCGCCACCGGCAAGCTCGGGGTGCGCGACGTGCTGTTCGGCGGCAAGGTCTCCTATCGCGCACTGGCCGTGCTGGCGGTCATCGCGCTGGGGATCGCGCTGATCGGCGGGTACGTCGGGCGAAAGACGGCGGAGGTCGTCGAGGCCTTCACCACGTCCAAGGTCACGTTGTCGACCAGCGGTAGCGAACCGCCGGAGGGCCGGTTCGCGAAAGTGGCTGCTGCAGTGGCTGATTCGGTTGTCATGGTCAAGGCGATGAGCGACGATGAGGGCGCCCAAGGCTCCGGCGTCGTCGTCGACGGCCGCGGATACATCGTCACCAACAACCACGTCATCTCCGACGCAGCGTCGAACCCGAGCAAGTACAAGACCACGGTGGTCTTCAACGACGGCAAGGAAGTTCCGGCCAACCTCGTCGGCCGCGACCCGAAGTCCGACCTTGCGGTCCTCAAGGTCGACAACGTCGACAACCTGACCGTGGCCCAGTTCGGCGACTCCGACAAGCTTCGCGTCGGCGAAGAGGTGATCGCCTCCGGGGCGCCGCTCGGGCTGCGCAGCACAGTCACCCACGGCATCATCAGTGCGCTGCACCGTCCTGTGCCGCTGTCCGGTGAAGGCTCCGACACCGACACCGTGATCGACGCGGTACAGACCGACGCGTCGATCAACCACGGCAACTCCGGTGGTCCGCTGATCGACATGAACGCGCATGTGATCGG
>DATBFF010000047.1:0-3738 GCA_036558625.1 Mycobacterium sp.
CTTGCCAAGCACGCCCTTGTCGACCTTGGGCGCGATCGTCTTCATGAGCGCGTGATTGGTGTTCATGTGCTCGACTGCGAGCTCCATGCCCTTGAGTTCGTCTTCGCCCGCGGAGGCATAGCTGCCGGTGCGCGGCACCGCGGCGCCGATGTAGACCGTGTCGCCCGCGGAGCCCTCCGGATAGGTGCCGATCGCCGGGTGATCCGCCGCCCGCGCCTCGGGCGTAACGTTCAGCCACGAGCGGCCGTCCCATGAAAGGGCGCCGAGACCCGCCGCAGCCGCTGCCGATTGCTTCAACATCGCCCGCCGCGACATTGGCCTGAAAGAAAACGCTCGAATGGCCACATCTTCCTCCATGAACTCGGTCCCACGCCGAATGTCTCACCCTTGGCGGCAGCGCGCCTTAACCCGCGTCATTGATCGCGAGCAAATGGCGGGTGCGACTTTCGTAGCGATATCGGGTGCGAGGCCGGAAGGCGGCCTCGGCACCCGATCGCTCGACGCCGACCGCGGTCAGCCAATCGGAAGGGCGACGTAGCGGTCCGTGTGGTCCCGGCTGACCATGACCAGGATGTGCTTGCGGCCGGCCGTCTTGGCTTGAGCCATGGCGGTCCTCAGGTCTGCCGGCTCGGCGAGGTCCTTGGTCCCCGCCTTCTGGATCACGTCGCCCGGTCGCAACCCGAGCTCGGCCGCCCTGCTGTTGGGGGCGACGCCGACGACCGCCAGTCCCTTCTCGCCGGCGCCCTCGACATCTGCGGCCGGCGCGAGCGTCAACCCCAGGGAGCCGAGCTGGGGCCCGTTGCGATCTTCGGCGGATGCCCTGCGCGCGGTCTGCTCCGGCAGCCGGCCGAGCGTGACGTTCACCGTCTGCTCCTTGCCGTCACGGACGATGCCGAGGCTTACGGACTTGTGGGGCTCCAATGCTGCAATGCGCCGTGCGAGGTCGCGCGCGTCCTTGATCTCGACCGAGTCGACCCGGGTGATGACATCCCCGGACTTCAGGCCCGCCTCGGCGGCCGGGCTGCCGGGTTGCGGACTTGCGACCAGCGCGCCGGCCGCGCTCTTGAGCCCGAGGCTGTCGGCAATGTCCTGTGTGACCGGCTGGATCTGCACGCCGAGCCAGCCGCGCACGACGTGGCCGGTCTCTTGCAGCTGCGGAACGATCTTGGCCACGGTCGATGCCGGGACGTCGAAGGCAATCCCGACGGAGCCACCCGAGGGGGAATAGATCGCCGTGTTGACCCCGATCACCTCACCCTTGAGGTTGAAGGTCGGACCGCCCGAGTTGCCACGGTTCACGGGTGCATCGATCTGGATGAAATCGTCGTACGGGCCGGAGCCGATGTCGCGGCCTTCCGCCGAGACGATCCCGGCTGTCACCGTCCCTCCGAGTCCGAAGGGATTTCCCATGGCCACCACCCATTCGCCGACCTTAGGCTTCGCGTCCGCCAGCTTCACGAACGGGAAATCGTTGTGCCCATCCACCTTGATGAGCGCCAGGTCGGTCTTGGAGTCGGTGCCCACGACTTTTGCATCGAACGTTGCGCCGGAGTCGGTCACCACCTCGACCTTCGCTGCGTTGTCGACCACATGATTGTTCGTGACGATGTAGCCGTCGGGGCTGATGAAGAAGCCGGAGCCCTGCCCCTGCATGAATTGCTTCGGCTGCCCCTTGCCGTTGGGACCCGGGAGGCCCTTGCGGAAGTCCTTGAAGAACTTCTCGAACGGGGTGCCCTCGAACGGGTTGTCCTGCGGGCCGAAGCGCTCGACTGCCACGTCCGTCCGGACCCGGACCGACACGACCGCTGGCTTCACAGCGTTCACGAGGTCTGCGAACCCGGGGACTGCGGGCGCTGTCGCCGGGACGCGGGCCGCCGACGGCGTGCCGAACGGACTGCCCTCGGCAGAATAGGCGTGCAGGGTGTAGCCCGATCCCGCGGCCAGCAGCGCCAGCATGGCCGTGCCGGCCAGCAAGCGCTGCCTGAGTGTGGATCGAATTGCATGGTGCTGGGTGTTGGCGATTGCGCCACGGTCTGTCGCAGTAGTGCTCATGGTGACCTCCGTTAGAGGCGGCCCTGTCGGCCAAGGCCTGTGCGCTGTCGATCTGAGGCCATTATGATCGGTGCCACCTAACCGGTTGATTTCGTGCGCTATACTGTTTGGTAATCTTTGGACGCCTGTCGCAAACCGGAGCTGAGCCGTGGGGGCTGGACGGCTGTGAATGGGCCAGCGTGTGCATAGGAACTGTATTTCTCGTTCCGGCGAATGCGCCTAATAATGGGAGATTCCGAATGCCCCGGTCCACCGATCGGTGGACGACTTTGAGCCGCCGCCCAGCAAACCGTTTCGCCGTGGCCGGGTTGGCGATCGCGGTCGCCTCTGGCACAGGAGCGAATTGACCGACTTTGGGCACGGTCGTGTGCATCTGCCACGCAGGCCGTTTGCCCGGACGCAAAGCCACTTTCGAGAGGATGACGCACATGCCGAACTGGACTCCCGACCCCAGCTTCTATCCGTCCCCCCGCATGGCGATGAAGGCGGCGCCCGAGACGGTGGCCTACGTGGCGAGTTTCGATCCCGACCGTAAGGTCCCGGACGCCCTGGCCGTGGTGGACGTGGATCCCAAGTCGGCCACCTACGCTCAGATCGTCGGCACAACGCCCATGCCCAACGTGGGCGACGAGCTGCACCATTTCGGCTGGAACGCCTGCTCCTCGTGCCTGTGTCCCAACGCGCCGCACCCACACACCGAGCGCCGCTACCTCGTGGTGCCGGGGCTGAGGTCATCCCGTATCCACATCCTCGACACCAAGCCGGATCCGAAGGCGCCTAAGATCGTCAAGGTGGTCGAGCCCGAGGAACTGGCCGAGAAGGCCGGCTACACGCGCCCCCACACCGTCCACTGCGGGCCAGAAGGCATCTACGTGGCGGCGCTGGGCAACCGCGAGGGCAAGGGCCCCGGCGGCATCTTCCTGATGGACCACGAGACCTTCGACGTGCGGGGACAGTGGGAGATGGACCGCGGCCCGCAGCACTTGGCCTACGACGCCTGGTGGCACCTGGGCCACGACACGCTCGTCACCAGCGAATGGGGCACGCCCGACACCTTCGAGAACGGCCTGATCCCCGAGGTGCTGCTGGGCGCCAGGTACGGTCGCCGTCTGCATTTCTGGGACCTGCACAAGAGGAAGCACCTGCAGACCATCGACTTCGGCGACAAGTACCAACTGGTGTTCGAACTGCGCCCCGCCCACGACCCCACCAAGGCCCACGGCTTCGTCAACTGCGTGCTGAGCCTCGAAAACCTCTCCTCCTCGATCTGGACGTGGTACAAGGACGGCGACAGGTGGGCGGTGAAGAAGGTAATCGAGATCGCCGCCGAACCTGCCAGCGAGGACGACCTGCCGCCGCTGCTCAAGGGCTTCAAGGCGGTGCCGCCGCTGGTCACCGACATCGACCTCTCCATGGACGACAAGTTCCTGTACGTGGCCTGCTGGGGCACCGGCGACCTGCAGCAGTACGACGTGTCCGACCCGTTCAACCCGAAGCTCACCGGCAAGGTCCGCATCGGCGGCATCGTCTCCAAGGCCACCCATCCTGGTGCGAAGAATGGGGCCTTGAGTGGCGGTCCGCAGATGGTGGAGATCAGCCGCGACAGCCGGCGCGTGTACTTCACCAACTCGCTCTACGGCGCCATCGACCAGCAGTTCTATCCCGCCGGCATCGAGGGCTGGATGG
>DATBFF010000048.1:0-18622 GCA_036558625.1 Mycobacterium sp.
ACCTGTCCGTCATCCAGGGCCGAAAGGTCGGGGTCATCGGGTACGGCAGCCAGGGCCACGCGCACTCGCTGTCGTTGCGCGACTCCGGTGTCGAGGTGAAAGTCGGCCTGCGCGAGGGCTCCAAGTCGCGGGAGAAGGTGAGCGAGCAGGGACTCGACGTCGACACTCCGTCCGAGGTGGCCAAGTGGGCCGACGTGATCATGCTGTTGGCGCCCGACACTGCTCAGGCCGACATCTTCAAGAACGAGATCGAGCCGCATCTGCAGGACGGCAATGCGCTGTTCTTCGGGCACGGGCTGAACATCCACTTCGGGTTGATCAAGCCGCCGGCGAACGTGACCGTCGGCATGGTGGCGCCGAAAGGTCCGGGGCATTTGGTGCGCCGTCAGTTCGTCGACGGTAAGGGCGTGCCGTGTCTGGTTGCGGTGGAGCAAGATCCGCACGGCGAGGGGCAGGCATTGGCGTTGTCGTACGCGAAGGGCATCGGCGGCACCCGCGCGGGCGTCATCAAGACCACCTTCAAGGACGAGACCGAGACCGATCTGTTCGGTGAGCAAGCCGTGTTATGCGGGGGCACAGAGGAACTCGTCAAGACCGGGTTCGACGTGATGGTCGAGGCCGGGTATGCGCCCGAGCTCGCCTACTTCGAGGTGCTGCACGAGCTGAAGCTGATCGTCGACCTGATGTACGAAGGCGGGATCGCACGGATGAACTACTCGGTGTCCGACACCGCGGAGTTCGGCGGTTATCTGTCCGGCCCGCGCGTCATCGATGCGGCCACCAAGGACCGGATGCGCCAGCTGCTCACCGAAATCCAGGACGGCACGTTCGTCAAGAAGCTCGTCGCGAACGTCGAGGGCGGCAACAAGGAGCTCGAGGAGCTGCGCAAGCGCAACGCCGAGCATCCGATCGAGGTGACGGGTCGCAAGTTGCGCGACCTGATGAGCTGGGTGGACCGTCCCATCACCGAAACGGCCTAGCGGCTTGGTTCGCGCCGGAACGGTATTCCGCGCGGGAATGTGCGAGTAGAGGCCACGTGGACTACCGTTCCGGCGGCTAGGGGGCGAGGCTGGGCAGCTGCGTGATGCCGAACTCGCGCTTCAGCATGGTGCGCGCGGCGTAATAGCCCGACATCCCATGTACGCCGGCGCCGGGCGGTGTCGCCGACGAGCACAGGTATACCCCGGGAAGCGGTGTGGCCCAAGGGTTGAGCTGCGGTACCGGACCCGCTAGCGCCCGCCACGCGTTGTTGCCGCCCACCGCGATGTCACCGCCGACGTAGTTCGCGTTGTGCCCGGTCATGTGTGCGGCCGGCACGCTGCGCGTGGCGACGACGACGTCGCGGAAGCCGGGCGCAAAGCTCTCGACGACGGCCGTGACGGTCTCGGCCTGGTCGATCGTCGAACCCGCGGGCACGTGCGCGTAAGTCCAGAACGGTCGGCGGCCGGACGCGTCGACACGGCCCGCGTCCACGACGTACGGCAGTGCTGCCAGCATCATCGGCCGGTCCGCATGCCGGCCCGCGGCGACGTCGGCCTCAGCCTGTGCCATGTCGGCACGGTCGCCGCCCAGATGGAAGGTCACGGCCTCGGCCAGCCGTGGGTCCGACCACGGCACGTCATCCGACAGCACGAAATCCACTTTGGCCACACCGGAACCGAACCGGTAGCGGCGCAAGCGTTTTGCGTACGACGCCGGCAGCTGCGCACCGTAGATGTCCAACAGCGCCGTCGGTGCGGTGTCGAACAGCACCGCACCACCCGGGGGCTCGGTGACTTCCGCGTCGGTGTGCAGCTCGCCGCTGTGTGCACGCAGATCGGCGATCAACGCGTCGGCGATCGCTTGACTACCACCAACTGGAATCGGCCAGCCAACGGAATGCGCCAGGCTGGCCAAGAGCATTCCGGCCGCGGCCGAGGTGATCGACGGTAGCGGCGAAATGGTATGTGCGGCAACGCCGCTGAACAATGCTTCCGCGTCGCGGCCGGTGAACGTCGCATTCCATGCCGGGGTGCCCTGCCAAGCCATCCGCAAGGCGAGCCGCAGCGTCGTCCCGAGATCCGTCGGCAGCGAACGTTTGTCGCCAAGCAGGAGATCGACAACCGCGTCGGCGCGTTTGACCATGGGTTCGAGGAGCCGGCGCCATGACTTCCCGTCGTCGAGTCCCTCGGAGGTGCGGTCAAGGTCGCGGTACGCGATCGCCGCTGGCCGATCCACGAACGGGTTCGCATACGAGATGTCGGGAACCGCCAGCTTCACCCCGCGCGCCGCGAGGTCGAACGCGGCGAAGAATGGCGAGCCGACGGCCAGCGGGTGCACGGCCGAGCACACGTCGTGGCGCACGCCGGCGTACTCGGGGTCGGGCAACGTCCGCGTGCCCCCGCCCGGTGTCGACTGCGCCTCGAGTACCTGAACCGACAGCCCAGCGCGCGCGCAGACGACGGCTGCCGCCAAGCCATTGGGGCCACTGCCGACCACGGTGACGTCCATGCCCCAAGTAGACCGCATTTGCCCTCTGCTCTTCTTTTGTGGCTCTTCGCCCGAGTGGCTCATCGGCGCGCGGGCGCTCATCGCTAGTCTGGCCGGGTGAGCCTGCCCGTTGTGTTGATCGCTGACAAACTCGCCGAGTCCACCGTCGCCGCACTTGGCGACCAGGTAGAGGTCCGCTGGGTCGATGGACCGGACCGCGAGAAACTGCTGGCCGCCGTGCCTGAGGCCGATGCGCTGCTCGTACGGTCCGCTACGACCGTCGACGCCGAGGTGCTCAATGCCGGCACCAAGCTCAAGATCGTCGCCCGTGCCGGCGTCGGCCTGGACAACGTCGACGTCGACGCGGCCACCGCCCGCGGCGTCCTGGTCGTCAACGCGCCGACGTCGAACATCCACAGCGCGGCCGAGCACGCGGTGGCGCTGCTGCTGTCGGCGGCCCGTCAGATCCCCTCCGCCGATGCCTCACTGCGTGAGCACACGTGGAAGCGGTCGTCGTTCTCTGGCACCGAGATCTTCGGCAAGACCGTCGGCGTCGTCGGTCTCGGCCGCATCGGCCAGCTTGTCGCCCAGCGGCTCGCGGCGTTCGGGGCGGACGTCGTCGCCTACGACCCGTACGTGTCTCAGGCGCGTGCCGCACAGCTCGGCATCGAGCTGCTCTCGTTCGACGAGTTGCTGGGTCGGTCGGACTTCATCTCGGTCCACCTGCCCAAGACACCGGAGACGGCTGGGCTGATCGGCAAGGAGGCGCTGGCCAAGACAAAACCGGGGGTCATCATTGTCAACGCCGCTCGCGGCGGCCTGATCGACGAGACCGCGCTGGCCGGGGCCATCACCAGTGGCCACGTCCGCGGCGCAGGCATCGACGTGTTCGCGACCGAGCCGTGCACGGACAGCCCGCTTTTCGAGTTGCCGCAAGTCGTCGTCACGCCGCACCTCGGCGCATCAACCGGTGAGGCGCAGGACCGCGCGGGCACCGATGTGGCGTCCAGCGTGAAACTGGCGCTGGCCGGTGAGTTCGTACCCGACGCGGTGAATGTCGGCGGTGGGGTCGTCGGAGAAGAGGTCGCGCCCTGGCTCGACCTGGTGCGCAAGTTAGGTTTATTGGTCGGCGCATTGTGCCCGGAGTTGCCGGCGTCCGTGTCGGTGCGGGCGTGCGGAGAGCTGGCTTCCGAAGAGGTTGGGGTGCTGAGGCTTTCGGCGTTGCGCGGATTGTTCTCTGCGGTGATCGAGGATCCTGTCACGTTCGTCAACGCCCCGGCGTTGGCTGCCGAGCGCGGCGTTGAGGCCAGTATCAGCACGGCGCCGGAAAGCCCGAACCACCGCAGCGTCGTCGACGTGCGAGCGGTTACCGCGGACGGCTCGGTGGTGAACGTGGCCGGCACGCTGTCCGGCCCGCAGTTGGTGGAAAAGATCGTCCAGATCAACGGCCGCAACTTCGATTTGCGTGCCGAGGGCGTCAACCTGATCATCAATTACGCCGACCAGCCGGGTGCGTTGGGCCGCATCGGCACGCTGCTGGGCGAGGCGGGCGTCAACATTCAAGCCGCACAGTTGTCCGAGGACGCGGAGGGGCCTGCCGCGACGATCCTGCTGCGATTGGATCAACGGCCGCCCGACGACGTTCTTGCCGCGATCGCACCGGCTGTTGGTGCGAACATGCTTGAGGTGGTTGAGCTTTCGTGAAGCTGGCGATCATCGCCGGTGACGGGATCGGACCCGAGGTCATCGGCGAGGCCGTGAACGTGCTCGACGCTGTGATGCCCGGCGTCGAGAAGACGAGTTACGACCTCGGGGCGCGCCGATATCACGCGACCGGTGAGGTGCTGCCCGACTCCGTACTCGACGAGCTGCGGGCGCACGACGCAATTCTGTTGGGCGCCATCGGCGATCCATCGGTACCCAGCGGCCTGCTCGAGCGCGGGCTGCTGCTGAAGATTCGCTTTGCCTTGGACCACCACATCAATCTGCGTCCGTCCCGACTGTATCCGGGTGTGGAAAGCCCGCTGGCGAGCCGCCAGGACATCGACTTCGTCGTCGTGCGCGAAGGGACCGAGGGCCCCTACACCGGCACCGGCGGGGCCATCCGCGTCGGCACCCCGCACGAAATCGCCACCGAGGTGAGCGTCAACACCGCGTACGGGGTGCGCAGGGTGGTGCAGGACGCGTTCGCGCGAGCCTGCCTGCGACGCAAGCATCTGACGCTGGTGCACAAGAACAACGTGTTGACCTTCGCCGGCAATCTGTGGTGGCGCACCGTGGCTGAAATCGCGGAGGAATACCCGGACGTCGAGGTCGGCTACCAGCACGTCGATGCCGCGACGATCCATATGGTCACCGATCCCGGCCGGTTCGACGTGATTGTCACCGACAACTTGTTCGGCGACATCATCACGGACTTGGCCGCTGCGGTGTGCGGGGGCATCGGTCTGGCCGCCAGCGGGAATATCGATGCGACGCGCGTCAATCCGTCGATGTTCGAGCCTGTGCACGGCAGCGCACCTGATATCGCGGGCAAGAGCCTGGCCGACCCGACCGCCGCGGTCATGTCGGTGGGGCTGTTGCTCGACCATGCGGGGCAGCCCGAAGCCGCCGCGCGGGTGGACAAGGCCGTGTCCGAGCACCTGGCCACTCGCGGCGATGCAACGTTGTCCACCAAGGAGATTGGCGAGCGGATTCTCGCCCGGCTATAGCAGTCGGACTCCGCGCGGGTAGCCGCGCCGTACGCTGCGGTCGAGGATGCCGAGCGTGGCGCGCAGTGCGGTTTCGGAGATGACCGGGAAAATCCCTGCCTCACGCCATTTCGCGTCGATGTTCGACCAGTCGTAAAACGCGGTGACGACGGTACCGTCGTCACCGGCGGGCTCGAGGCGGTAGCCGTAGACGTGCCCTATCTGGGGCCGGATCTGGCCCAGCACCGTCCACGAAATGAGTCGATCCGGTTCGAAGTCGATGATGTTGACCGTGACGTCGTAGCGGCCGAGTTCCGGAAAGTCGTTCAGCGACTCGCGATCCATGTGAACGACGAATGTGTCTTGTGCGGCCGTGAAGGGTCGCCGTCGGCGTCCTGAAGCATCCCGGTCGAGTCGATGGCGACATGCCCGTGAGGGTCGCAGAGAACGGCGAAGATCTCGGTGGGCGATGCCGCGATGGTCCGCTGAACCTCGATTCGATCACTCATAAGTTAAATATATGGTCACGGCGGCTGTGTTCGATGTGATCGGACCGGCACCAGCGGCAGCGCGATCACCGGGCACACCGCGCACAGTGCGAACGCCGCCGGGTAGCCGGCCACCGCGATCAATCCGCCGAACAGTGGGGGAGCGATCCCGGCCGCGAACAACTGGCTGGTGTTCTGTGTGCCGAGCGCACGGCCGCTCCAGAACGGCCCGGCGATCTCCGCGATCGCCGTGAACGCCAGGCCGTTGTCGGACACGGTGACAACTGACGCGACGATCATCACCGCGATCGACACCGACCAGCCCAGCTGGTCGGTCAGCGCGAGAACTGCCATCGCGACCGCGGCCCCGACGGCGATGGTCCTGATCGGCCGCAGTCGCGAGCCGACGCGGTCAGACCAGCGGCCCGCGGCAACACGGCCGAGGGCGCCGAGAAGTTGGGCGGCAGTGACCAGTGCGCCCGCGGCGCCCGCTGACCATCCCCGGTCGACCATCAGCCACACCAGCGTGAATGTCCAGACGACGACCTGCGGCACCACGAGCAGCATCGACACCGCGTGGATGCGCCACAACACCGACGATCCGCGGTATGGGTTGGTCAGCTGTTGTTGGGCTTGCTCACGCGGTGGCCGTGGCGGGTCGAGGACACCGATTGCACTCACGACCGCGGACACTGTGCACACGATCGCCGGAAACAGCAGTGCCGCCCCGATGCCCTGGCTTTCGGCCAGGCGCGGAATCACCAAGGCGCCCAGGCCGACTCCGAGAGGCTGCGCAGTCTGGCGGATGCCCATCGCCAACCCACGGCGCTCCGGCGGGAACCATCCAACCACCAGCCGGCCGCTGGCCGAGTTGCTGCTCGCCGCGGCCATCCCGCCGAGCAGCAGGAACAAGCACGTGACGACGATCGAGTGGGCAGCGGCGGCAGCGAACGCCGCAGCGGCCGTCAGTGCAGAGCCCAAGGCCAGGACGATCCGCTCGCCGACGCGATCCACCACATAGCCCCATGCGATCAGCGTGAATACCATGCCGATGCTGGGCATGGCCGACACCAATCCAGCTTTGGCAAGATCCAGCCCGCGGTCGGTGTGCAACGTGGGGATCAGAAACGCAACACCGTTAATGAAGACGTTGGCGAACATGGTCGCCGACAACGCGATTGCCAGCATCGACCACCGCCGCACGGTGCTGATGGTGTCGACGCCCACCAGTTCATCGTTCCACGCGGCTCTCAATATGCTGAATCAGCGTCTCACTATCTGGATGGCTAGGCTGTCGTAAATGCGCCTGGGTCGAATCGCCAGCCCTGACGGTGTTGCGTTTGTCGCGGTCGAGGGGGACGACGGCGACGCGATCGCCCGAGAGATTGCCGAGCACCCCTTCGGGACGCCCACATTCACCGGTCGGCAGTGGCCGCTGGCCGATGTGCGGCTGCTGGCGCCGATTCTGGCCACCAAGGTGGTGTGCATCGGCAAGAACTACGCGGCACACGTGGCCGAGATGGGGAGCAAGTCAGACAACGGCGGTGACTTCCCGGTGATCTTCATGAAGCCCAACACCGCGATCGTCGGGCCCAACGCGCAGATCGTGTTGCCCGCCGACGCCGCCCCCGTGCACCACGAGGGTGAACTGGCCGCCGTGATTGGCCGGCCGTGCAAGGACGTTTCGGCCGCACGCGCGGCGGAGAACATCCTCGGCTACACCATCGCCAACGATGTGACGGCGCGTGATCAGCAACGCAAGGACGGCCAGTGGACCAGGGCCAAGGGCCACGACACGTTCTGCCCGGTGGGGCCGTGGATCGTCACCGACATCGACCCGTCGGATCTGGACATCCGCACCGAGGTGAACGGCGAACTGCGCCAACACAGTCGGACGTCGATGATGATTCACGATGTCGGCGCCATCGTCGAATGGATCTCTGCTGTGATGACCTTGTTGCCCGGCGACCTGATTCTCACCGGCACACCGGAAGGGGTCGGCCCGATTGAGGACGGAGATATCGTCAGCGTCACCGTGCAGGGCATCGGTACGCTGACGAATCCCGTTGTTCGCAAGGCGAAACCGTGAGCGTGCGGGTTCGCTTCTGCCCATCACCGACGGGCGTCCCTCACGTCGGGCTGATTCGCACCGCGCTGTTCAATTGGGCATATGCACGGCACTGCCGCGGTGCTTTCGTGTTCCGCATCGAAGACACCGACTCCGCACGCGACACCGAGGAGAGCTACCTGGCCCTGCTTGATGCGCTGCGCTGGCTCGGGCTGGACTGGGACGAGGGTCCTGAGGTCGGTGGGCCGTACGCCCCGTATCGGCAGTCGCAGCGCATGGACCTCTACCGCGATGTGTTGGACCGCCTGATCGCGGCGGGGGAGGCCTACGAGGCGTTTTCGACCGCCGAGGAGGTCGAAGCACGCCACGTGGCGGCCGGGCGTAATCCGAAACTGGGCTACGACAACTACGACCGTGACCTCACCGATGAGCAGCGCGCGCAGTACCGCGCGACAGGCCGTCTCCCGGTGATCCGGCTCCGCATGCCCGATGCAGAACTCGGATGGCGTGATCTGGTGCGCGGCGAGATGTCGTATGCCGCCGGCAGTGTGCCGGACTTCGCCCTCACGCGCGGCAACGGAGAACCGCTGTACACGTTGGTCAATCCTGTCGACGATGCGTCGATGAGGATCACTCACGTGCTGCGCGGTGAGGATCTGATGCCATCGACGCCGCGGCAGATCGCGCTGTATCAGGCGCTGATCAGAATCGGAATTGCCGAGCACATCCCGGAATTCGGGCATTTGCCAACAGTTCTCGGTGAGGGGACCAAGAAGCTGTCCAAGCGCGATCCGCAATCCAATCTGTTCGCACACCGTGATCGGGGATTCATTCCCGAAGGACTGCTGAATTACCTTGCACTGCTGGGCTGGTCGATCGCGCCAGACCGTGATGTGTTCAGCCTCGCGGAGATGGTGCAGGCTTTCGACGTCGCCGACGTCAACGCGAACCCGGCGCGCTTTGACCAGAAGAAGGCCGACGCGATCAACGCCGAACACATCCGCCTACTGGGCGCCGCTGACTTTACCGAGCGGCTGCGCGCCTACTTCGCGGTGCACGGGCACGATTTGGGATTGGACGACGCGGGGTTCACCGAGGTGGCCGGCTTGGTGCAAACGCGGATCGTCGTACTCGGCGATGCGTGGAAGCTGTTGAAGTTCCTCGACAACAACACGTTCGCCATCGAGGAGAAAGCCGCGGCGAAGGAACTCGGTGTCGATGCCGGCTCGGTGCTCGACGCTGCGCTCGCGGCGCTCGAGGACGTGGGGGACTGGTCGGTGGCGAACATCGAGGCTGCGCTGAAACAAGCGCTGATCGAAACGATGGGTCTGAAGCCACGCAAGGCGTTCGGTCCGATCCGCGTCGCCGTCACCGGTTCGAGCGTCAGCCCGCCGCTGTTCGAGTCACTAAAGTTGCTCGGCCGCGACCGCAGCCTGGCCCGGTTGCGCGATGCGCGTCACTCGCGGGCGTGAGCGAGGCGCGGGCGATCTTTGGTAGTCTGCACGTCGGCCCGCTTACCTTCGCGACGCATGCTTATCGCTCTGACCAGCGAATATAGCGGGCATTGGGGTATGGTGTAATTGGCAACACAGCTGATTCTGGTTCAGCCATTCTAGGTTCGAGTCCTGGTACCCCAGCTCATCGCGGATTGGGTCCGCCTCTCTTCGTCGGCTATGCTGGCAAGCCGGATTGTCGGTCGCGGCCCCGTCGTCTAGCGGCCTAGGACGCCGCCCTCTCACGGCGGTAGCGTGGGTTCGAATCCCATCGGGGCTACAAAAATGGACGTTCACGACGTAGAAATCGTGGACCTGGCATGGCCGAAACTGCGAATTCGTCAACTGGCAACTTGCTGTGAACTAATCTCCGATCACTGTCGCGCGCAATGCGCCGAAGGCACAAAGGAGCGAGATGGTGATCAAAAAGGTGGCTCTGGGAAGCGTGGGTCTTCTTGTCGGGGCGGTTCTGGTGGCGACGCCGGCACACGCCGCGAACGGAAATGCCGGCGGCATCGCCTTCTCCCCGGATGACGGTGTGCACGGCTGGGTCAACCACGTTTCCGACAGGGACGCCGCGATCGATGGATCGGTCGCGGCGTGTGAGTCAAATGGCGGCAAGAGTTGCGTGTGGGCGGCGTGGAACGCGAACGGCTGCTTGGCGCTGCTCGTTGACCAGGACGGCGAATGGGGTGGCGGCATCGGACCCACTGCCAAGCAGGCGGTCAAGGATGCCGTCAACGATGCGGCGCAGAATAACATCACGATCGACACCCAAACGCCCGTCGTTTCATTCTGTACTTGGGACCAGGGGCCAGACCAAGGCTGAGTTACGGGCCGCGAATAGCAAGTCCGACGACCGGGGAAATGCCAAAATATCCGCGTGGAAGTCAGCCCCGTGCGCTATGCCCGAAATGGTTCGGTCCGCCTGGCGTACCGGATCTGGGGCGACGGCGACCCGACGGTGGTCTGGGTTCCGGGCTGGATCAGCAATGTCGACGCGTGGGACCTTCAGGACAGCCCGTTCGCGAACTTCCCCGAACGGCTTGGCCAACAAACCCGGCTCGTCGCATGGGACAAACGCGGTACCGGGTTGTCGGACCCGGTGACTCGCGTTCCGCCACTCGATGAGCGGATGGACGATCTGCACGCCGTGATGGATGCCGCTGACGCCGAATGCCCGGCGCTCTTCGGCATCTCTGAAGGCGGGCCGATGAGCATCCTGTTCGCGGCCACCTATCCCGAGCGGGTGCAATCGCTCGTGCTGTACGGCACTCTGCCGAGGTTTACCCCCGAGTTGCCCGACTACCCCTGGGGTTTCCCGCCGGAGCAGTTCGCCGCAACCAAGAACGAGATCGAAATGCACTGGGGCGAAGGCGCGATGGCGGAGTGGTTCTTCGGCTCACTCGTCGAAGTACCGGGATTCCTCGATTTGTACGGACGAGTTCAACGAGCCTCGGCGAGCCCGACGATGGCGCTGATGCTGTGGGAGGCACTGCTCGACATCGACGTGCGTCCCGTGGTGAATGCTGTTCGGGTGCCGACGCTTGTGCTGAGCAGAGTCGGCGACCTGATCGCACCGATTGAAGCCGCGCAGGCGCTGGCCGACAGCATGCCGAATGCGCAATTTCAAGAGCTCCCACCCGGTCCGCACGGGCTGTTCGACGACGCAATGGCCGATGCCATCCTGGATTTCGTATGTGGTGAGCACGGTGACAGCGCCAACGAACGCGTGCTGTCCACCGTGTTCTTCACCGACATCGTTAGCTCGACCGAGCTGCTCAGCGCTCGAGGCGATGCGCTTTGGCGTCGCGAACTCGACGCACACGACAGGGTGGTGGACGGTCTGCTCGCCAAGTACGGCGGCCGCCGCGCCAAGCACACAGGAGATGGCGTGTTTGCTCTCTTCGACGGGCCCACCAAGGCGGCACGCTGCGGTCTCGAACTCGTACCGGCCTTGGCTACCCGAGGAATCCGGATACGTGCGGGCATCCACGTCGGTGAATGCGAGAAGCGTGGCGACGAGTGGAGTGGGATGGCGATCCACATCGGGTCACGTATCAGCGCGATGGCCGGCGCCGACGAGGTGCTGACGAGCCGAACCGTTCGCGATCTGTCGGCGGGGTCGGGCTTGCGTTTTCAAACCCTTGGCCCGCAACGGCTGAAAGGTATTCCCGAAGACACCGAGGTCTTCCGGGTCAGCGTGGTGTGAGTCAGACTGAGGGTGCCGTCGAACCTGCCAAGGGCATCGCCGGCATCCCCAGCTTGCGGTGATCCCACGAGCGGATCCGCTTGACCACCAAGCGAACCGCGACACGCTTGTTCATCATCATGTCGACTGCCGGTTTGACGTCGTCGGTGTACGGCCCCGTGTAGCGCTCCCACACGCTGACGCCGACGCGAAAGATCGCCTCGGGGTCATCGACGATTTCGGCCGTACCCTCGAATGCCACCCCGCGCAAGGTGTCGTATGTATCACCGTCCTCGAGCAGGAACGTCACGCGCGGATTCCGGCGCAGGTTGACCGCCTTCTGCGACTTCGCCTTTGTCTCGAACCAGATTTCGCCGTCGACCACGCCGTACCACATCGCCGTGAGGTGCGGCTGTCCGTCGCGCCCGATCGTCGCCAATGTGCCACCGCGGCTGGACTCGACGAACTCGTCGATCTCTGCCTGCGACATGACGATTTGTCCGCGTTGATTGCTGCCCATGGCCGTCAGTCTCTCAGGCGCTCATAGCCGGCGTGTCAGCGCCTCGGATGCTGAAAGCAGATCGGCCGCCCAGCGCGCGCCTGGCCGGCGGCCCATTCGGTCGATCGGCCCCGAAACCGACACGGCCGCTACTACATTGCCGCGGCCGTCCCGCACCGGCGCCGATACGCTGGCCACGCCGGACTCGCGCTCGGCGGCACTTTGTGCCCACCCGCGCCGTCGTACCTCGGCCAGCACTCGCTCTGTGAATTTCGCGGTCGGCAGCACCGCGTGCTGTGTGGCCGTGTCGCTGAACGCCAGCAGCACCTTGGCACCGGATCCGGCCGTCATCGGCAATCGCGCGCCCACCGGAACCGTATCGCGCAGTCCGGCAGGCGGTTCCACCGCGAACACGCACACCCGCGACGTGCCTTCACGACGGTATAGCTGCACACTTTCGCCGGTGATCTCGCGCAGGCGTGGTAGGACTGCAGCCGCCGCCGTAAGCAGCGGATCGTGCACCTGCCCTGCCAGTTCGTTCAGCGCCGGCCCGAGGCGCCAGCGGCCCTGCCCGTCGCGTGCCAGCAGCCGGTGGGTTTCCAGCCCAGTGGCGAGACGGTGCGCGGTTGCGCGCGGCAGACCGGTCCGCTCGCACAGCTCGGCCAGCCCACAGGGTGACTCGGCCACGACGTGCAGCACCCCCACCGCTTTGTCGAGCACGCCGATCCCGCTATCCTGTCTCATATCGAGATACTAACGTCCCAATATGTGAGAAAGCTAGCGATGAGCCGCTTGCGCGAAGAGCAGAAGGGTTAGCGATGAGCCGCTTGCGCGAAGAGCAGAAGGGTTAGGAGCATGATCAGCATCCCGCGCACGATGGCGGAAAAGATCTGGGATTCGCACGTGGTCGCTCCCGGCGGGGGAGCCGGCACGTCACGAGAACCCGACCTGATCTACATCGACCTGCATTTCATTCACGAGGTCACCAGCCCGCAGGCGTTCGACGGACTGCGCCTCGCGGGGCGCACCGTCCGTCGCCCGGACCTGACGATCGCAACCGAGGATCACAACGTGCCGACCGTCGACATCGACAAGCCGATCGCCGATCCGGTGTCGCGAACCCAGGTCGAAACATTGCGGAGGAACTGCGCCGAGTTCGGCATCCGGTTGCATCCAATGGGCGACGCCGAACAAGGCATCGTTCATGTCATCGGACCACAGCTGGGCCTGACCCAACCCGGCATGACGATCGTCTGCGGCGACAGCCACACGTCCACACACGGCGCGTTCGGCGCGCTGGCGATGGGCATTGGCACGTCGGAGGTTGAGCACGTGCTCGCGACGCAGACATTGCCGCTGCGGCCCTTCAAGACGATGGCCGTCAACGTCGACGGTCCGTTGCCCGCCGGTGTCACCGCCAAGGACATCATCCTTGCCGTGATCGCGAAGATCGGTACCGGCGGCGGACAGGGTCACGTCATCGAATACCGCGGCAGCACCATCGCATCGCTGTCGATGGAAAGCCGGATGACCATCTGCAACATGAGCATCGAGGCGGGCGCACGTGCGGGCATGGTCGCGCCCGATGAAACGACATATGAGTATCTGCGCGGTCGTGCGCACGCGCCGTCGGGCCCACAGTGGGACAGTGCCGTCCCCGAATGGGATCGGCTGCGCACTGACGACGGTGCCGAATTCGACACCGAGGTGTACATCGACGCGTCAACACTGAGCCCGTTCGTCACCTGGGGTACCAATCCCGGCCAAGGCGTGCCGTTGTCGGAAGCGGTGCCCGACCCGGAGTTCATCTCCGAGGACGCAAAACGTCAGGACGCCGAAAAGGCACTCACGTACATGGATCTCAAGTCCGGTACGCCGATGCGCGACATTGCCGTCGACACCGTGTTCGTAGGTTCGTGCACGAACGGACGCATCGAAGACCTGCGCGTGGTCGCCGACGTGCTGCGCAGCCGCAAGGTCGCCCCCAGTGTGCGAATGCTCATCGTGCCGGGTTCGATGCGGGTGCGCACCCAGGCCGAATCCGAAGGGCTGGGCGAGATATTCACCGCAGCGGGCGCGGAATGGCGCCAGGCAGGCTGCTCGATGTGTCTGGGCATGAATCCCGACCAATTGTCGCCGGGCCAGCGGTGTGCATCGACGTCCAACCGCAATTTCGAGGGACGGCAGGGCAAGGGTGGCCGGACTCATCTCGTCTCACCAGCGGTCGCCGCGGCCACCGCGGTGCGCGGCACATTGTCGGCACCGGCCGACTTGAACTGACTGTCGTGCGTCAAAAGGAGAACTGAAGACAATGGAAGCATTTCGTAC
The DNA here is from genome assembly GCA_036558625.1 of Mycobacterium sp. Classification (GTDB taxonomy): domain Bacteria; phylum Actinomycetota; class Actinomycetes; order Mycobacteriales; family Mycobacteriaceae; genus Mycobacterium. The sequence goes on from DATBFF010000048.1 coordinate 14,227, forward strand.
CCATACCGGGATCGGTGTTCCGCTGCGACGGTCCAATGTCGATACTGACCAGATCATCCCTGCGGTGTATCTGAAGCGAGTCACCCGAACGGGATTCGACGACGGACTGTTCGCCGCCTGGCGCACCGATCCGAATTTCATTCTCAATCTTGCGCCGTTCGACAAGGGATCGGTTCTGGTCGCGGGTCCCGATTTCGGCACGGGATCTTCGCGCGAGCACGCGGTGTGGGCACTGATGGACTACGGCTTTCGAGTGGTCATCTCGTCACGGTTCGCCGATATTTTCCGCGGCAATGCCGGCAAGGCGGGACTGCTCGCCGCCGAAGTCGCACAATCCGATGTGGAACTTCTGTGGAAGCTGATAGAGCAACAGCCCGGTCTGGAAATCACTGTCAATCTTCAAGATCGAACTGTGGCTGCGGGAACGGTGGTGGTGCCGTTCACGATTGACGACTACACGGCTTGGCGACTGCTCGAAGGACTCGACGATATAAGCCTTACGCTGCAAAAACGTACTCGGATTGAGGCGTTTGAAGCGGCTCGTCCAGACTGGAAACCATCCACTCTGGACGTCAGCTGACGTATCAAGATCACCGAAATAGGTGCCTTAGAACGCCGTTTCGGGGTTCGGCAGCCACCTCCCAAGCGCCGCAATCGGATTCCAAAGATGCCCATTTATTCTGATTGAAATTGCGCGTGGCTCTTGGAAATCAGCATGTCGAGGGTTTACCGTGTCCTCTAGTCGGTCCAGACAGGGCCACTAACCTCGGAGGGTTTGCATGAACAAAGCGGAGCTCATCGACGAACTCACAAAGAAAATGGGCTCGGACCGTCGACAGGCCACGGATGCAGTCGAAAACGTCGTCGACACCATCGTGCGTGCGGTGCACAAGGGTGACAGCGTCACCATTACCGGATTCGGTGTTTTCGAGCAGCGTCGTCGCGCTGCCCGAGTAGCACGTAATCCGCGCACCGGTGAAACGGTGAAAGTTAAGCCGACCTCTGTTCCGGCCTTCCGGCCCGGAGCTCAATTCAAGGCTGTTGTCTCTGGGGCACAGCGTCTTTCGTCGGAAGGACCAGCAGTGAAACGTGGATCGGGAGCAGGCGGCGGCGCGCGGAAAGCCGTCAGGCGTGGCGCGGCAAAGAAGGCCGTCAAGCGAAGTGCGGCTAAGAAGGCCGTGAAGCGAAGTGTGGCTAAGAAGGCCGTCAAGCGCGCAGCTACGAAGAAGGCAGTAAGGAAGGCCGCCGCCAAGAAGGCCGCTAGGACGGTTGCCGCCAAGAAGGCGACACGTAGGGCTGCCGGTAAGAAGGCCGCCAAGAAGGTCGCCGCCAAGAAGGCGGTGCGCAGGGCAGCCGCGAAGAAAGCCGTGAAGCGCGGTGCGGCCAAGAAGGCTGTGAAGCGCGGTGCGGCCAAGAAGGCTGCCAAGCGCGTTCCCGCCAAGCGCGGACGTCGGTAGTTGTAACGAATTCACCGCCGCGGGTCACGCGCTCGCGGCGGTGAATTCGCTTTCGACAAAGCCTGAAGTCAGTCCGGCGGCAACGGACTGGTGAGGTGGTCGGCCGCGATCAGCTCGCCGGCATGCAATGACAGTACCCATGTGCTGCCTTTGCCATTGCGTGACTTCGCCGGTCGTACGCCGCCGCGTTCGCACCACCACTGGATCAAGTCCGGAATGACCTTGCCTTGCGTGCTGATCAGTGGGTTGCCGCCGGCCGCGCAAATTTCCAGCACGCGATGGCGGGCTTTCCTGCGGTTGTGCCAGTACGCTTCCTCGGTCAACGACGGTTCCACGTTGATATCGACACCAAGTTGCTCGGCAAGCGGTGCGATGGTCTGCACGCACCGTGTCCGATCCGCGGCGTACAGCGTCGTCGGTCCGAATGCCATCAGTTGGTCGACGAGTAGTTCCGCCTGGACCCTACCGCGCTTGTCCAGGGGGCGATTTCGGTCGTCGCCCTTGTAGCGCTTCTTACTACCCGCGGTGCCGTGGCGCACCACGAGAACGGTCTTGGTGTCGGGGGAAAGCTTCGCGAATCGGCGCAACACCTTCCGGTCATGTGGGTACGACACCCTGCTCATCGCTTGCTTGACCGGCAGCCACAGCAGATCGTCGACCTCCGCCGTCGCAGTGAAATCGCCACCGACGGAGCGGGCGGCCCAGTAGCGCACGCGTTTGGTGGCCTGTTCGACCGGGTACGTCACTGTGGCGACTGCACGTCCCAGATGCGCACGACTTCCGGTCTCCTCGTGGATTTCCCGTACCGCAGCCGCAGTTTCGGTCTCGCCCGGATCCACCTTGCCCTTCGGAAGTGACCAGTCGTCGTATCGGGGTCGGTGAATGATCGCGACTTCAATCGTCTGTTCTTCGTGCGAGCGCTCATGGCCTGCACCCGGTGGGTCCTCGACATAGCGCCACAGCACAGCACCTGCCGCGAGGATCGGTTTGGTCATCAGCGATGCCGATGCCGCTCCATCAGCGATACCTGGTGGTCACGCACCGTCTGACCGGCGCGTGGTGCCGCAGTCCAATTACCGTCGGAACCCAACTCCCAGCAGCGGGTCGCCGGGTCCAGGGCCGACTCGAAGATGTCGTCCAACTGCGCGGTCAGTTTCGGATCCTTGACTTGAGCCATCACTTCGACCCGCCGGTCCAGGTTGCGGTGCATCATGTCTGCGCTGCCGATCCAGTACTCGTCAAGCGTGTTGAAGTGGATGATTCGCGAGTGCTCGAGAAACCTGCCGAGAATCGAGCGCACCGTGATGTTTTCGGAATAACCATTAGCGCCGGGTCGCAGCGCACAGATTCCACGTACCACTACTTCGACTCGCACGCCCGCATGCGATGCTCGATACAACGCATCGATGACCTGTTCGTCGACAAGCGCATTGGCCTTGAGCCGGATCCTGCTGGTGGCGCCGGGAGTGGATGTCGCCGCGCTACCGGCTCCGCTGCGCGCCGCTTCGATTTCGCGATCGATGCGTTCGATGATGCCCGTCCGCACCCCGTGCGGAGCGACGAGCAGATTGCGGTACGTCACCTTGCGTGAGTAACCGGTCAGCGAATTGAACAGGTCGGTCAAGTCGGCACCGATGTCCGGTGCGGCGGTCAGCAACCCGATGTCCTCGTAGAGCCGGGCAGTCTTGCCGTTGTAGTTACCGGTTCCGATGTGGCAATAGCGCCGGATCGTCGACCCTTCACGACGGACCACCAGACATGTCTTGCAGTGCGTCTTCAAGCCGATGAGCCCGTACACCACGTGAACCCCCGCCTGTTCGAGCTGACGAGCCCACCTGATGTTCGCCTGCTCGTCGAAGCGCGCCTTGATCTCGACCAATGCGACGACCTGCTTACCGGCTTCGGCCGCGTCGATCAACGCATTGACGATCGGCGAGTCACCGGATGTGCGATACAAGGTTTGCTTGATCGCCAACACGTTTGGGTCGGCGGCAGCCTGCTCGATGAAGCGCTGCACGCTGGTGGAGAAGGAGTCGTAGGGGTGGTGCACCAGTACGTCGCCGTCGCGCAACGTCGCAAAGATACTTTTGGGTGTCTCGCGCTCGCCGAAGGCCGGATGTGTCGCCGGTACGAACGGAGGGTCCTTCAACGCGGGCCGGTCCACGCCGTAGATCTGCCACAGCGACGACAGATCCAGCAGGCCCGGTACTTCGATGACGTCACCCGGATGCACGTCGAGTTCGCGCAGCAGCAACTCGAGCATGTGTTCGGTCATGTCGTCGGAGATTTCCAAGCGCACCGGTGACCCGAACCTCCGTCGGGCCAATTCGCGTTCCAGCGCCTGCAGCAAGTCTTCGTCGCGGTCTTCCTCGACTTCGAAATCGGCGTTGCGCGTGATCCGGAACGCGTGATGCTCGACGATCTCCATGCCGGGGAAGAGCACCGGCAAGAACGCGGCGATCAACTCTTCCGTCGGAAGGAACCGCAGAACTTGCTCTTTGCTGTCAAGTTCGACGAAGCGATCGACGTTGTCGGGCACCTTGACCCGGGCGAAATGCTTGCCGCCGTCGTCGGGTCGTTTCACGGTGACCGCCAGGTTCAGGCTCAACCCGCTGACGAACGGGAAGGGGTGCGCGGGGTCGACCGCGAGCGGAGTCAGGACCGGGAAGACCTGCTCGTGAAAATAGGTTGACAGCTGATCACGCTCATGTGCGTTCAGATCGGACCAGGTGACGACGTGGATGCCTTCTGCGGCCAGCGCGGGTCGCACCGAGTCGAGGAAGACGTGCGCGTGCAGGGTAGCGATCTGCTGAGTCTGCTCGCCGATGCGACGCAGCTGCTCGCGCGGTGTCAGACCGTCGGCGGAGCGCACCGACAGACCCATCTCGTCGCGCCGTTTGAGGCCGGCCACCCGGACCATGTAGAACTCGTCGAGGTTG
>DATBFF010000049.1:0-13258 GCA_036558625.1 Mycobacterium sp.
CGGGCACCCGCGCGCTGGCGCAGATGCATCTCGACGCGGGCCAGCAGGTGTGGCTGGTCACCGCGACGCCGTACGAGCCCGCGCACACGATCGCCACCAAGCTGGGCCTGACGGGTGCGCTGGGCACCGTCGCCGAGTCCGTCGACGGCGTGTTCACCGGCCGACTGGTCGGCGACATCCTGCATGGTGCCGGCAAGGCGCACGCGGTGCGGTCGCTGGCGATCCGCGAGGGCCTGAACCTGAAACGGTGTACCGCATACTCCGACAGCTACAACGACGTGCCGATGCTGTCGCTGGTCGGCACGGCGGTGGCAATCAACCCCGACGGCGACCTGCGGGAGCTGGCCCGCCAGCGAGGCTGGGAGATCCGCGACTTCCGCACGGCGCGCAAGGCCGCGCGAGTCGGTGTGCCGTCCGCTCTCGCGTTGGGCGCGGCGGGGGGTGCGCTGGCGGCGATCGCGTCGCGACGGCGCTGATGAGCGCTCGCGCGAAGAAGAAATCACACTGATGAGCGCTCGCGCGAAGAAGAGATCGCGCTGATGAGCGCTCGCGCGAAGAAGAAATCGCGCTGATAGGCTCCGCCGCTATGGCAATCGCCGAAGAGATCGTCGGCACGCATTACCGGTACCCGGACTACTTCGCGGTCGACCGCGAGAAGATCCGCGAGTTCGCCAGGTCGGTCAAAGACGATCATCCTGCCCATTTCAGTGAGGACGCCGCCACCGAACTCGGCTATCCGGGTCTGGTCGCTTCGTTGACGTTCCTCACTGTCGCGGCACGCAAGGTGCAGCTGGAGATCTTCGAGAACTTCGACATACCGATCAACATGGAGCGTGTGCTTCACCGCGACCAGAAGATCAAGTTCCACCGGCCGATCATGGCCGGCGACAAGCTGTTCTTCGACTCGTATCTGGACTCCGTCATCGAAGCGCACGGCACCGTCGTCACCGAGGTTCGCGGCGAGGTCACCGACGCCGACGGTGGCGCGGTGCTCACCAGCGTCGTCACGGTGATCGGCGAGGCCTCACACGCCGACGAGCCCGAGGAGGTCGTGGCGGCGATCGCTGCGCGTCGGGACGCGATGATCGCCAAGGCCCTCGGCAAGACCCCGCCCACCGAGTAGGGCGAGCGGGCAGGCTACTAGCCCAAAAAAGTGCTGCGCCGGTTGGCGAGAAGCCGGTACAGGGTCTGCTGAATGGTCTCGCGCACCTGGTCGGTGAGCTCGAACGTGATCATCGGGTCCTCGGGCGCGGCGTCGTCGTAGTCGGCGGTCGGGATCGGCGCACCGAACTCGATGTGCCACTTCGACGGCAGCGGAATCATCCCGAGCGGCCCCGCCAACGGGAACAGCGGCGTGACCGGGAAGTACGGCAAGCCCAGCAGCCGCGCGAGCAACCGCACGTCGCCGACCATCGGGTAAATCTCCTCCGACCCCACAATCGAGCACGGCACGATGGGCGCCTTGGTGCGCAGCGCGGCAGACACGAATCCGCCGCGGCCGAACCGCTGCAACTTGTAGCGGTCTTTGAACCGCTTGCCCAGGCCCTTGTAGCCCTCCGGGAACACCGCGGTCAGTTCACCTTTGCTCAGCAACCGATGCGCGTCGGCTGTGCAGGCCATCGTGTGGCCGGCGCGGCGGGCAGCCTGACCGAGTATGGGGTTGTCGAACACCATGTCGGCGGCCAGCAACCGTAACGACCGATTCGCCGGGTGCTTGTCGTGCACCGCGACCGACGTCATCAGCCCGTCGAACGGCAGCACACCGGCGTGGTTGGCCACGATGAGCGCCGCACCGGCGTCGGGCAGGTTCTCGATCCCGGTCACGTCGACCCGGAACCACGACGTGAACACCGTTCGCAGCAAAGGCATCACGACCGCGTCGTTGAAATGCGGATCAAACCCGAACTCATCGACGCTGTAGTCGCCAGTGAGCCGGCGACGGAAGAAATCGCCGACCGCACCAATCCGTCGTGCCAGCTCGTTGGGTTCGTCGGTGCGTTGCGCACTGCCGGTACCCGCGCGGCCAGGGTCGAGCTCGCTGACCACGGCCTCCCAATCCTGGGGAGAGGAAGGACCGGTAGGATCGGACAGCAGCGACGGATGTCGGCGGGCGGCGTCGGCCCGGCTCGCGCGACGCGCTGCCGCCGCCCGACCCGGATCCCCATGCAGCGGAATCACTTTGGCCTTGGACTCACCCGCCACGATTCGTACCTTCCCCGCCCAGACTTGTATGTTCTCTAACTTCCCAAACGCTGCGCAACGGCAACGGCACGACTCTCCAGTGAGCGTACCCATCGAGGATCGATGATCGGGGTCAAATTGCGACCACGGAAGTAATCATCGAAAGCCTCGAGCGTAGTCCACTTAGGGCTGAAGCCGAGATCGACACGCATACGAGTGGTGTCCATGACCCTGCCGTAGCTCAAGTAATTCAGCTGCTCGCGATTTATCTCAGTGTAGTGGTTTATCCGCCGAAGGGAATCCACTGCGAACAACCCAAATCCCGGCACTGGCACGGGAATCCGCCCGGATCTGCGAATGGCTTGCGACATCGTGATGATGCCGTCGGCGCCGATGTTGAAGGTGCCCGCCATGCCGGCCATCGTGCCGCGTTCGAGAGCGCCCAATGCGTCCTGCTCGTGGAGGAGCTGCAGGCGGGCATCGCGGCCGAGCACCGTCGGCACGAACGGACCGGCCAGGTATCGCGACAGCGCGCTGTCCATCGCCGGGCCGATCAAGTTCGCCAGCCGCAAAATCGTCACCGCGATGTCGGGGCGGCGCCGCCCCAGACCGCGGGCGTAGCCCTCGATGTCGAGACTGTCTTGCGCGAATCCGCTGCCCAGAGGGCGTCGGCTACTGCAGTCCTCGGTGAACACCACCGGGTCGCGCGCGCTGGAGCCGTACACCTCGGAGGTGGACTTGAGCACGACCCGCCGCACCGTCGGCGCCTTTTGAGCTGCGGCGAAAAGCTGCATCGCGCCCATGACGTTGAGTTCCTTCAGCGCAGCGCGCCCACCCGAGCGCGGCGCGTACGACGCCGCGGCGGCATGCACCACGGTGTCGACGTCGTTGTTGCGAATCACCTTCGCGATGAACGGGTTTCGGATGTCTGCGCGCACGAACTCCGCGCGCCCCATGCGGCGCAGCAAGTCTTTGCTGGGCGCGATCGCGTCGACGGCGATGACGCGGTTGATCATCGGCTTCTGGGCCAGGCGCGCGGTCAGGTAGCCGCCGAGGAAACGGCAGGCACCCGTCACCAACACCACTTTGGGGTAGTGCACATTCGCCTCAGCCGACTCCACGCGCACAGCCTAGCGGCGAGTACTGGGTACCGCGATTCGAAGAACCTGTGGGTTACTTACCGAGTTTCCTGCGCTGCACCCGGGTGCGACGAAGCAGCTTGCGGTGCTTCTTCTTCGACATGCGCTTGCGCCGCTTCTTGATGACTGAACCCATGAACTCCGATACCTACCCGTGCCTCTAAGGAACCCGGCTACCTTACCCGGACCAGGGCAGAAGCGGAAAATCCGGGCGATGAAGCCTCAGCTGACGTCGAAGTAGGACTTCTCCAGCATGTCGTTCACGGCCTTCGCGTGCACCCGGAACGAGCGGCCTACCCGCACCGCGGGCAACTCGCCGTTGTGGACGAGTCGGTACACCGTCATTTTGCTGACCCGCATCAAGCTGGCCACCTCAGCGACGGTGAGAAACTGGGCCCTGGCGGGCGCGACATCGGCTGAGTCCCGCTTGCTGTTGCCCGATGGCCCGTTCGTTGACGTCATCGCAACCCAATCCTCCAGGCACGGTCAGGGCCAACGGCTTCCCCTCCGCTGGCACGCACGCGTGCATACATCCAGGAGAATAGCGGTACAGGTGGGGTTGCTGCGACGGGTGTGGGGTAATCCTTTGAAAATTATCGAACTACTCTGATGTAATTCCTAGCTGGCCAGCGCGGTTTTTTGCGGCGACCACGGCGGCAGCGACGGCGGCGCGGAACCCTCCACGCTCGAGTTCCGCCAGGCCCGCCGCGGTGGTGCCTGCCGGCGAGGTGACCGTTGCCCGTAACCGCGCGGGCGTGGTGTCGATGAAAGAATCGGCAGCTTCGGTGCGTCCGTCAAAGCTCTCCAGCAACATTGCCGCCGAGCCGGCCATCGTCTGGACGACGAGATCGGTGGCCGTCGCGCGGCTCAGGCCGGCCGCCACGCCGGCGTCGATGAGCGCCTCAGCCATCAGGAAGAAGTACGCCGGACCCGAGCCCGACACCGCGGTGACGGCGTCGAGTTGCGTCTCGGGCACCGTCAGCACTCCGCCGACCGAGTCGAACAGCGCGGCGACCTCTTTGAGCTGCTCGTCGGAAGCGAACCGGCCCTTGGCAATTGCGCTGACCCCGGCGGCCACGACCATCGGCGCGTTGGGCATCACCCGGACAACGGGCGCACCCGCCGACAGCTTGGTTTCGAAGTAGGCGGTGTGCACGCCCGCCACGACGGTGACGAACACGTGCTCGACGCTGCCGGTCTCGTCGCGCGCGACCGCCTCGGCGATCTCCTCGGTCACCGACTCCACGTCGGACGGCTTGACCGCCACGACGACGAAGTTGGCGTTCTCCACCGCGTCTGCGACGCCGGCGACGAGTACCGAGTACGTCTCGGCGAGGTGGCGGGCCCGCGCCGGCACGCGTTCGGCGACGACGATGTCCTTGACCTGCCTGCCGGCGCGCAACAGCCCGGACAGCAGCGCCTCGCCGATGTTGCCGCCCCCGATGATCGCGATTCTGGACACCGCAGCAGCATGCCAGACGCGTCAGTGGCTGGGCACCAGTGCCAGCTGCCGGCACTGCACAATGAGCCGGCCCTCGGAGTCGACGACGAGCGCGTCCTCGTCGAACCAGTCCTGTCCGATCTGCGTCGTCGTGCTGAGCACGCGCAGCCAGCCGTCGGCGGGCAGCCCGCGCAGGTATGCGGTCAGCTGCACCGTCGGCGCCCAACCGCGACGACCTACCGCGAACGCGACGGGCACCGAGATGTCGCCACACATCAGCGCGAACAGCGCGTCGGGCGGGTGCCCACGCGGGCGCGCCCAGTACTGGATGACAGGCGGTCGCACGTCCTCGCCCGGAGATTGCGAACCGGGGACCGTCGACATCAACGGCCGGATGTCACAGCCTTGCCAGTAGTTGACCGTGCCGTGCATCTCGTGCCCTGGCCCGATCGGCTCGACATCGGGCGGGGGCTCCGGATCCATCAGCGACACAACGGGATTCGCACTCAGCAGCGGCGGTACGTGGTGCTCGGGCTCGGCCAGTGTGACGACGGCGTGCACTGCGGTTTTCTTCTCTTCGCGCGAGCGCTCATCGCCAGTCCGGCCGCCCCCAATCAGCTCCACGTCCACCACGCTGACCGTCCGGCCCCGCTTGCGCACGAACGTCTCCAGCCGCAGCTCGCCCGGGCTGGGCGCCGACAGGTAGTTCGCCGACACCGCGACCGGCTGGATGCCCCCGCACGCTTCTCGCGCGGCCGCCGCGCACAACGAGAGCATCACGCCGCCGTGCAGCTTTGGCCCGATGGTCCAGTGCTTGTTCAGCTCGCCGGTGTACGCGCCATCGCCGAGTGCGGTCAGCGTCATCGCGTCGGAGAACAGGGGTGACTCGCTCACGTGTTGTTTCTCGTCCCTTCGGCTTCGTCAGCGCATCAGGTGCATCCGCGCGAACTCCAACGACTCGCGCAGCAAGGCTTCCCGCTCGGCCTCGGTGCGCACGCCCGAGGTGGTGATCTCAAGGATCACATGGCCCGAGAAGTCGCTTGCCGCCAGCATCTGGCACACCTCGACGGTCGGTTGGGTGCCGCGACCGGGAACCAGGTGCTCGTCAACCGACGCGCCGGAGCCGTCGGTCAGATGCAGATGGGCCAGTCCGCCGCCCATCCGGCCGGCCATGTCCAGCGCATCGGTTCCGGCGGTGGCGGTGTGGGACAGGTCGAGCGTGTAGTGCGCGTGGTTGCCTTCCAACGGGTCGTAGGACGGCGCGAACGCCGAGATCGCGGGGCCGGGAGTGCCGCCGCGCCTGCGCATCCGCTCGATGGAGGTTTGCGTGCCACCGAAGAACCTGTCGGCCCGGAACGGAAACATGTTCTCGACAGCCACGATCACGTCGCTGCGCGCTTCGAGGCGGGCCACCTGCTCGGCGAAGCCGTCCGCGTACCGGCGCTGCCAGCGAAACGGTGGGTGGACGACCACGGTCTGTGCCCCCAGCCGTTCGGCGGCGCGCACGCTGCGGTCCAGCTTCGGCACCGGGTTGGCGCCCCAGACCCGCTGGGAGATCAACAGGCAGGGCGCGTGCACGGCCAGGACCGGCACCCCGTAACGCCGCGACAGCTTGGCAATCGCGTCGACGTTCTGGCTGACGGGCTCGGCCCAGACCATCAGCTCGACGCCGTCGTAGCCGAGCCTGGCGGCGTACTCGAACGCGGCTTCGGTTCTCAGGGGGTAAACCGAGGCCGTCGAGAGACCGACCTTGATGGCTGGGCGCACAGGTCGTCAGTTGGAATGCAGCACGAGTGGCCCCATGGTGACCAGCGCGCCGACGGCAACCGCGATCAGCGTGCTCGCAATGTCCTCGGTCTTGCGGACCACCCATACTGCGGCGACCAGCCCGAGGATGACGAGCACTGAGAGCACCAGCGCCACCACGTTGTTCCACTTCCACAGCTCGTCGAAACCGATGAACAAGGCGGCGCCGAACGCGACCGCAAGGATCGACTGCAGCACGATCAGGACGCCGCGGGTCACCCGCTGCATGCGTGTGGGCGCCTCGGCCTCCTCGTCTTCCGCCTCGTGTTCGGTGTCGTCGGCGCGGCGCAGGTCCTCGTGCGCGGACCCGAAGCCGAAAAGCGTCTCGGGGGTGGCCTGAAGGTAAGCCGGAAGGTCCTCAGCCTCGTCCTCGTCGATGTCCTCGGCTACGTCGACGTCCTCGTCGACGTCCTCGGTTTCGTCGACGTCGACCTGGTCCGCCTCGTCGAGCTCGCCGGCATCTTCATCGACCTCGCCGGCGTCCACAGCCTCGTCAACCTCGCCGACCTCGGATACGTCCTCGTCGGGCTCTTCCTCGGTGTCTTCCTGGACGGCGATCGCCGCGTCCTCGTCGTCGAGGTCGACGGGGTCGGGTTCCATCTCCTCGGCCGGGACGCTGTCGAGTTCGGTGTCCGCGGATTCGTCGGGCTCGGGCTCGCTGACCTCGGGCTCCGGCGCGGTGACGGTCTCCAATGCACCGTCGGTGACGACGGGAATTTCGCCGGTCAATTCCGCGACCGTGACGGCCTGAGCGTTGCCGCGGCGACGGCGGCGACGGCTGCTCACCGGCTTCGCACCGATGGTGCCGTTGCGGGCCAGCAACTCCGCGACCGAGATGGGCCGGCTGTCCTGGTTGTCTTCTGGTCCGGTCATCGTGAGTTGCCTGCGCCTCGTTTGGCGCCTATGGGTCCTTTATCTGTCACCGAAGTCTCCGCAGCTGCCTTTTTGCCAGCTCCGCTGACAGAAGTCCCTCCGTCAGCTTCGCTGTCGAGTTTCCGCAGAATGAGGCCCTCCCGCAACGCCCATGGGCAGATGTCAAGGGTTTCTATCGACAGGGCTTTCATGCTCGCCTCCGCTACCAATGCTCCCGCCACGATCTGTGGCGCTCGCTCAGCGCTCACTCCTTCCAGTTCGGCACGGTCGGCCGCGGTCATCCGGGAGATGAACGCGATCAGTTGCCGCAGGCCGGTCGCTGTCAGTGTCCTCTTCACCCGCGGGCCCGCGCCGGACGGGGCCGCACCGGTGAGCCGGGCCAGTGACCGCGCCGTCTTCGACGACGCTACCGCGAGGTCGGGCGCACCCGCCTTGAGCAGGGTACGGCTGGCCTCGGCCAACTCAGTATCCAGCCAGTCGCGCAGCATGGCCACCCGGCGCCGGCCGGGCGGGTCGTCGGGCAGCCACTCGCGAGTCAACCGGCCGGCGCCCAGCGGCAGCGACATCGCCACGTCGGGCTCCTCGTCCACGCCGCTGGACATCTCCAGCGACCCGCCGCCGATGTCGATGTTGGTGATCCGGCCGGCACTCCAGCCGTACCAGCGCCGCACCGCCAAGAACGTCAACCGCGCTTCGTCGACGCCGTTGAGAACCTGCAGGGCTACGCCCGTCTCGGCCAGCACCCGGGCCAGGACGTCCTCGGAGTTCTTCGCGTCCCGCACGGCCGACGTGGCGAACGCCATCAACTCGGCACACCCGGAACTGGTGGCGATCTTGGCGAACTCGTCGACCGTCGAGATCAGCTTGTCGGCGCCTTTGCGGGTGAGCTTGCCGGCGTCGTCGATCGCCTCAGCAAGGCGCAGCGCAGCCTTCGTGGAACTCATCGGGGTCGGGTGCCCGCCGCGGCGCGCGTCCACCACCAGCAGGTGGACGGTGTTGCTGCCGACATCCAGCACGCCCAATCGCACGCTGATCAACTTAATGCGTCTACCGTGGACATTTGTGAACGACGTGCACCCCAGGGAGGTCGAGCTGGATTTCACCCGCGAGTGGGTGGAGTTCTACGACCCGGACAATCCCGAGCACTTGATCGCGGCCGACTTGACATGGCTGTTGTCGAATTGGACGTGCGTGTTCGGGACGCCGGCGTGCCGCGGCACGGTGCAGGGGCGCCCCGACGACGGATGTTGCTCGCACGGAGCCTTTTTGACCGACAAGGACGACCGGGCACAGCTCGACGACGCGGTCAAGAAACTGACCGACGAGGACTGGCAGTTCCGGGAAAAGGGATTGGGCCGCAAGGGCTATCTGGAACGCGACGAATACGACGGCGAAAAGGCTTGGCGCACGCGTAAATACAAGGGTGCATGCATCTTCCTCAACCGACCTGGCTTTCCAGCGGGTGTCGGGTGCGCGCTGCACACCAAGGCGCTGAAGCTGGGTGTCGAGCCGTTGACCATGAAGCCCGAAGTGTGCTGGCAATTGCCGATTCGGCGCAGTCAGGAGTGGGTGACGCGGCCCGACGGCACCGAGATTCTCAAGACCACGATCACCGAGTTCGACCGTCGGGGCTGGGGCGAGGGGGGCGCCGACCTGCATTGGTACTGCACTGGCGATCCGGCCGTGCACGTCGGGGCAAAGCAAGTCTGGGAGTCACTGGGCGCCGAACTCACCGAGCTGCTGGGCGAGAAGGCGTACGCCGAGCTCGCGGCGATGTGCAAGCGGCGCAAAGGGTTAGGTTTGATCGCAGTGCATCCTGCCACGCGAGCGGCGGAACGCCCGACGCAATGAAACTGTTCCTGTTCCGGCTGTTGCCGCCGCGCGCCGACTTCGCGCAGACGCTGACACCCGAAGAGCAGGACGCGATGGCACGACACGCCGCCTATTGGCGGGAGATGCTCGACGCCGGCCGTGTGGTGGTGTTCGGCCCGGTCGCCGACCCCGAAGGGGTGTGGGGTCTGGGCGTGGTGCGCGCCGGCAGTCAGGCCGAGGTCATCGAGATCGGCGAGCGCGACCCGGCGATCATGGCCGGCGTGGCGTCGTTCGACGTCACCGAGATCATGGGCGGCCTCACAGGCTAGGCGAACTCATAGTCGGCCATGCGTGGGTGCGCGAGCGCCTCCTGGAAGCGCTCGAAGCTCCACGGCCACGCGGCAGGGATGCCGCGGTCGTCGAGATACCAACTGCGGCAGCCGGTTACCCATACCGTCTTGCGGGCGGCAGCCACCCGCGCGGCTTCGAACCGGGCGGTCGCCTCGGCCGTGGCGCTGATCTGTTGGCAATCGCCGCGGCGCAGCGGCTCGAGAAGCTGCATCAGATACCCCACCTGTGCCTCCGCGACGTCGATGAGCGAGAAGTTGCCGACCGGTCCGTTGGGGCCGTTGAGCATGAACAGATTGGGAAAACCGGGCACCGACACCGACAGGTAGGCGTACGGCCGCCGCCCCCATACCTCGTCGAGACGCACGCCGTCGCGCCCCGTCACCTCGATGGGCCGCAGGAAGCGGTCTACGCGAAACCCGGTGGCGAGCACCAGCACATCGAGCGCGTGCAGCGCGCCGTCGACGGTACGGACGCCGGCGGCCTCGACGCGCGCGATACGCTCGGTGACCAACTGCGCATTCGGCCGCTGAATCGCGTCGTAAAAGTTCGAGGAAATGATCAACCGCTTGCATCCGGCGCGGTAGTCGGGCCGAAGCTGCTCGCGCAGAACAGGATCGGTGACGTTGGTCTCGAGATTGGCGCTGCCGATCTCCTGCAGTGCCGCCAGTCGCGGCGACGACGCGTCGACCACCGCGTTGGCGAAGTGCGCCACGAAGTCGGTGTTCAACTGGTCGCGCAGGGCCACCAATGCGCTCGGGCCCGCGCGGTAGCGGGCGCGGTCCGCCTCGGAGATCGCCGCGTTGGCGACCGGCAGGATCCACTGCGCGGTGCGCTGGAACAGCAGCAGTTCGCCGACGACGTCGACCACCGCGCCGGTGATCTGCACCGCCGTCGAGCCGGTGCCGATCACGCCCAGCCGCGCGCCCTTTAGCGGAACGCGGTGGTCCCAGCGCGCGCTGTGGAACACGCGGCCGGTGAATTCGTCGAGACCGTCGATGTCGGGGTAGCGCGGGTGATGCAGCACACCGGTGCCCGCGATCACGACGTCGGCGACGTCATGCTCGTTCGTGGAAGTCTCGATGTGCCAACGTGTTCCGTCGTAGTCGAGGCGACGCACTTCGGTGTCGAATCGGATCAGCCTGTCGATACCGTACGAATGCGCGACGTCTGCGAGGTAGCCCAGAATCTCCGCGCCAGGCGAAAACACGTGACTCCATTCGGGATTGGGCGCGAACGAATACGTGTAGAGGTGCGACGGGACGTCGCACGCGATGCCGGGATACGTGTTCTCCCGCCAGGTACCGCCCAGCCGGTCGGCTTTCTCGTACACCGTCACGTCGGTGTAGCCGGCCTCGAGCAGCTTCACGGCGGCAAGGATTCCCGCCATCCCTGCGCCGATGACGACGAAGCGCCGCTCAGGCATATCGGCGTCGACGGGGCCGTAGCCCGTCGAGGGCCAGTGAGACGACGAAGTCGGCGACGACGTCGGCGCTCACGCCGTCGTCGGTGCTCATCCGCCGGTGCGCCAACTGACCGATCAGCGCCGCGAGCGTGAACGCCACCATTCGCGGTGGGGCGCTCACCACATCGCCGCGCTCCTGGGCCAGCACGATGAAGGTTTCGATCTCGTCGATGAACCGCTCGTAGATTCCGCCGAGGTGCTTCTCGAACCGGTCTCCGAGCGCGTAGGCATCGCGGAACAACAGCTTCACGGTGGCCTTGTCGGCTTCGAAGAACTCGAACGTCGCCCGCACCGCGGTGCGAAACGCCGTCTCCCGGTCGGCGTTCTGATCGAGGGCGGCCAGCGCCGAAGCGATGTGCGAGCGCAGCGCCTGCTCCTCGACGGCCATCAGTGCGTGGAACAGGCTGTCTTTGGAGTCGAAGTACCAGTAAATCGAGCCGTACGCCAGGCCGGCCTGCTTGGCGACATCGGCAATTGTGGTGGCGTGGAATCCTTTTCGGGCGAACACCGTCTTGGCGGCGGCCATGATCTCGTCGCGGCGGGCAGACTTCTCCTCGTCACTGACCGCGCGACGCCGGCGCGTCACGGTCATCGCTCGACCAGTTGCTCGAGCTTCTCCACGGCATCGACGAACTCCTCCACCATGTCCAGAACCACCGCGCGCGCAGGCCGCACCTTGTCCAGCGCGCCGACGACCTGGCCCACGAAGTACGTGGCCAGCTCTTGTGCCTTCGCCCCGGGCTGGGTGGCAGCCTGATTGATACGCAGCTGAGGACCGCCGATCAGGGCGGTTTGCAGAGGCATCCCCAGTGGGTCCGGCGTGTCCGGGCGATCCCACTCGTCGGTCCACGCGGTGCGCAGCATCCGGGCTGGCTTGCCGGTCATCGAGCGCGAACGCACCGTGTCCGACGACGACGCGGCGAGGAACTTGTCCTTGATCACCGGCGGCGTCTCGGCCTCGTCGGTGGTGAGCCACACCGATCCGCACCACACGCCCTCGGCACCGAGCGCGAGAGCGGCCGCGACCTGACGGCCTCCGGCGATGCCGCCTGCCGCCAGCACGGGCACCGGCGCGACCGCGTCGACAATTTCGGGGACCAGCACCATCGTCGACACCGCTCCGGTGTGCCCGCCGGCCTCGGTGCCCTGCGCGACGATCAGGTCCGCCCCCGCGGCGGCATGCCGGACCGCGTGCTCCTTGGTGCCGGCCAATGCGGCAACGAGGACGTCGTTGGCGTGCGCCCGCGTGACGAGATCGGCCGGCGGTGGTCCGAGCGCGCTGGCGATCAGCCGGATGTCGTGGGCGAACGCGACATCCAGCAATGGTTCGTAGCCCTTGGGGGAGATGTTCAGCCCACCGAGGCCCGACCGCGGCCCCCCGCCGCCGGACGTCGGGACGCCGTAGCGCGTCAGCAGGTCGTCGAGGAATGCGCGGTGCTCCTCGGGCAGCAGCGCCCGCACCTGCTTCGCGTCGATCCCACCTTCTTCGGCGCCGACGTATTTCGGCGGCAAAAGAAGGTCGACGCCGAATGGCTTGCCGTGGGTCTGCTCCCCGATCCACGTCAACTCGGTCTCGAGCAGTTCCGGGGTGTGCGCGACAGCGCCGAGAACCCCGAAACCGCCTGCGTTCGTCACCGCGGCGACGACGTCGCGGCAGTGGCTGAACGCGCAAATCGGGAACTCGACGCCGAGCAGCTCGGCCACCCTCGTGCGCATGGAAAATGACCGTAGCGTCCTACTGACTGATATGTCAATCGTCATCCGGTAGGGTGCCAGCCATGGCCGAGCCGTTGACCGAAGAGCAGCAACGCCGGCGTCGCGAAGCAGTGCGCGACCTGATGCCGACCACGCCGTTTTTAGCATCGCTGGGCATCGTGTTCGAGCGCTACGACCCCGACGAAGCCACCATTCGGCTGCCGTTCCGCGATGACCTCACCAATGACGGCACCTATTTCCACGGCGGGGTGATCGCGTCGGTGATCGACACGGCCGGCGCCGCGGCGGCGTGGTCGAACCACGACTTCGACAAGGGGATGCGGGCGTCGACAGTGACAATGAGCATCCAGTACGTGGGCGCCGCCAAGCGCTCGGATCTGGTGTGCCATGCCCGCGCGGTGAGCCGGCGCAAGGAGCTGACGTTCACCGAAATCACTGCGACCGACGCCGACGGCCATGTTGTCGCCCACGCGGTAC